>CAZKUS010000061.1:0-7526 GCA_964556025.1 uncultured Clostridia bacterium
TTTAAGGGTCACGGACTCAGAGAAAAACCTTTATCTTCTAACTCCCGTATATGTATACCAACGACATCCTCTGCTTTAATACCAGAAATTCTCTCAAAATAATTATTGAACATAATTGTGTATCTTCTTCACTATCCAAAAACCGTCGTAAGAAGACTTGATTATTACCTAATATCACAACCGATTGTCTTATCTTTGGGAATTTCCAAAATTTCGATACCTAATCTCTATCTACATTATATTTTAGTTTTTACAATTAGTCTACCAATTAAAATGATACTATTATATTGAGTTTGGCGTTATTATATTCTTTTTTAATCGCTAAACTCTTCGAATCATGAATTTTATGTAAGTAAATCTAGACACAACTGTTCACTTTCTATAATTTTGCACATTGTTGTTTTTAAAACTTGACAATCCAGGGGAGATAACATTTATAATGTAATTACAAATAAAATGAATATTTTAGTCAAGCGGGGGGTGCCCTATCAAGGGCTGAGAAAGGCCAATAAGGCCTTACCCTTTGAACCTGCCCTGGTTAATACCAGCGTAGGGAGCGCTAATCTATCTTAATCTATCTGATAAATTAGAGCTCACCTGCGGGTGAGCTTTTTATATGGGAGGTATTATTATGAAAATCAAAGTAAATGGAGAGGAGAGGTATATATCTGAAAATATAACCGTAGAACGGTTATTCCAAGAGTTAAACCTTAGTTCAAAAGGCAAAATAGTTGTCTTAAACAGAGAGGTAGTACATCAAAATGATTGGGATACTCAAGAATTGTCCCCAGAAGATGATGTTGAGATTTTAAATATGGTAGGAGGTGGTTAATATGAGTAATCATGATCTTTTGCATATTGGTGGACGGGAACTATCCAACAGACTTATCATCGGAACCGGCAAATTTCCACAGAAAAAACTAATATCTGAAACCATGACTGAATCAGGTGCCCAAGCAGTGACTGTAGCACTTAGAAGAGTGGATTTACAAGCTGAAGAAGAAAATGTACTGGAATACGTAAATAAAAATGCTATTCTAATGCCTAACACCTCAGGAGCTAGAACTGCTGAAGAGGCTGTTAAGATAGCTGAGATTGCAAGAGCTGCCGGTTGTGGTGACTGGGTTAAAATTGAAGTCATTAGAGATCAAAAATATTTACTCCCCGACAATAATGAAACTTTAAAAGCATCGGAAAAATTAGTCAGCCAAGGATTCAAAGTTTTCCCTTATGTGACACCAGAATTATCTGTGGCAAAGGAAATGGAAAGTATAGGTGTAGAGGCAGTTATGCCTTTAGGAGCACCAATCGGTACCAACAAAGGTTTAGAAACGCGCGAACTTGTTAAAATTTTAATTTCTGAGATAGATCTTCCCATCATCGTAGATGCCGGAATTGGTAAGCCTTCTCAAGCAGCTGAAGCAATGGAGCTAGGTTGTGAAGCTGTATTGGTAAATACTGCTATAGCCACTGCTGACAACCCACCACTAATGGCAAAGGCTTTCAGTCAAGCTGTAGAAGCGGGTAGAAAAGCTTTTTTAGCTAAAGCTGCTCCTGTACAGGAGACCGCTGAGGCTTCTTCCCCATTGACTGGATTCCTTCAGCTGTCATCTGAGGAGGGAGATTAATTGAATTTTTGGGAGTTCAGTCGGAAGTTCCAAACAAATGAAGTAAATTCAGCTTTAGAGAAAATTAACGCTTCACAAGTGGAGAGTGCTATTTACAAGGAAAACCCAAGTTTTGAAGACTTAATAGCATTACTTTCACCAGCTGCCGAAAATTATTTAGAGGAGATGGCTCAAAGAGCTTACAAATTGACACTCAACTTCTTTGGAAGAGCTAAAACTCTTTACACACCACTTTATGTGAGTGATTATTGTGATAACAACTGTCTTTACTGTGCTTTTAAGATTGATAATTCAATGCCAAGAACTACATTAAGCCTAGAAGACGTAGAGCAAGAAGCTAAAGCCATCAGTGAAACCGGCCTTCGACATATTTTATTGTTAACAGGTGAGTCCAGAAAAAATGTTCCTATAGACTATTTGGAACAATGTGTAGATATATTGACCAAATATTTTTCTTCAGTAGCTATAGAAATTTATCCACTATCAACAGATGAATACCTGCGTTTAATTGATAGAGGTGTAGACGGGCTCACTATTTATCAAGAAACTTACGACCGAAATATCTATCAACAGGTTCACCAACAAGGTCCAAAAAAAGATTATAACTACAGATTGCTGGCACCTGAAAGAGGAATCCAGGCCGGGATGCGAGGTGTCAATATAGGAACACTACTAGGGTTAGGGCCTTGGCGAACCGAGAGCTTTTTCACAGGTCTACACGCTTGGTTTCTATTACGACAATATCCGGAAGCGGAAATTTCAGTTTCACTTCCACGCCTACGCCCTTTTGCCGGTGAAACTTTTCAATATTACCAAGTTAATGACAAAAACTTGGTCCAAGCAATGCTGGCAATGAGAATATTTTTACCAAGTGCAGGAATAAACATATCTACTCGAGAAAGCTCTGAATTAAGAGAAAATTTGTTACCATTAGGAGTCACTAAAATGTCAGCAGGAGCTAAAACTGCTGTAGGAAGCCATACAGGAACTTCTAGTGGTGAATCACAGTTTGAAATAGCTGATCACAGAAATGTAAATCAAATCAAGAATATGCTGACAAAACACGGATATCAACCAGTACTTAAAGACTGGGAAATTTTATATCCAAGTTTTCTTGATCAAAATTCAAACTAAACAACTGGAGGGGTTAAATAATGACTAATAAAGGTAATGTGCTAAACACGGATATTTACGCTATCACAGCTGAAGAATTTTCCAAAAAAAGGGATAACATAGAGGTGGTAAAAGAAATGCTCACTGCCGGGATTAAAGTGATTCAGTATCGTGAAAAGCACAAAAGTAAACGCGAAAAATTACATCAGTGTCAGCAAATTAGGCAAATGACCCGGGAAGCTGATTGTACCATGATAGTTAATGATGATATAGATATAGCTCTCCTTACAAAAGCAGATGGAGTACATGTAGGACAAGAAGATCTCCCGGTAGAACAGGTTAGAAAGTTGGTTGGTGATAATATGATCATTGGTTTATCAACCCATTCGCCGGAACAAGCTCATGCTGCTTTAAAATCAGGTGCCGATTACATTGGAGTAGGACCCGTTTTCGATACCGATACCAAAGAAGACGTCCAAAAAGCTGTCGGTTTAGAATATGTTGAATATGTAGCTAATAACCTCAACATTCCATTTACAGCTATCGGTGGAATTAAAAGCCATAATATCCAACAAGCAAAAAGCAAGGGAGCTAGCTGTTTTGCCATGGTAACAGAAATCGTCGGTGCTGATAATATCCAAGACAAAATCAAAGAAATCCGAAACCTTATTTAGCAGTATTTTACCCTTTATAGCCATATATTAAGTATAGGGTCAGTTTAAGTTGGATGTTGATAGAAATAATACGTTCAATTGAACGTATTATGCGGTTTTTATAATACATCTAAAATTTCATCACTAACCTGTTCCGGTGTTTTCCCATCTGTATTAATCAAATAATCAGCTGATTCATACAATTTTTGTCTTCTAGCTAGCAGTTTTTCTATTTTAGCTAATCGGTCATTGTCTTTCAGTAACGGCCTGTCTTCAGTGTACTGTAAGCGACTTAATATTTCTTCTGGAGATGCCAGTAAAGCTACAGTTATCGAACTATTTTGTAACAATGTTCTATTTGCTTCTTTTTCGACTACTCCTCCGCCAGTAGAAATTATCTTGGGAGGGTTTTGCACCTCAACAGACAATAATTTTGTTTCAAGTTCACGAAAATATTTCTCACCATATCTTTCAAATATCTGATTAATTGACATACTACATTGTTTAACTATTTCTTCATCCATTTCTAAAACGGGAGCTTGTAGTTTTTCATGCAGTATTTCTGCAATGGTAGATTTTCCTGTACCTGAAAACCCAATAAGAGCAATTATGTTATCAAATTTTTCACTTGGTTTTAACATTAGAATTATTCCTCCAATCTATAAAGCAGTACCATCTATTATGGTACTGTCTTTTTTGGTATTATAACTCAATTTTTCACCAGGCGACTGTTATATTTTATTGTTGATAGCAATACAGCTCACAGCTGCTCTTAAACCTAATAAATAACTATCTGTCCCCAATCCACTAATTTGACCACTAGCAATATCAGAAATGACTGAGTAGCGTCTAAATTGTTCTCTTGCATATATGTTAGATATATGAACTTCAATGATAGGAACCGACAAAATTTCCAGAGCATCTCTCAAACCATAACTGTAGTGAGTCCATGCACCAGCATTAATCACTACAGCCTCTATCCCTTCAGTATGTGCAGTATGAATTTTATCACACATTTCCCCTTCATAATTGGTTTGAAAACACTCCACTTCCACTCCCAAATGTTTTCCTAACTCTATTACTTGTCTATCTATTTCATCAATAGTTATTGTGCCGTATTGATTAGGATCTCTTTTACCAAGCATATTTAAATTAATTCCATGTAAAATTAAAACTTTACTCATAAACTCATCCCTCACATTTTATATTAAAGCTCAATTAAAGTTGAAAGTCGATATCACTAAAATATCTTATCTTTCACAATTTCAATGGGCATAGCTTTGCCAGTCCATATTTTAAAAGCTAATGCCCCTTGTCCCACTATCATACCTAATCCGTTAAAATTTTTGCAACCTGCTTTATCAGCAATTTTCATTAATTTGGTTTTCGAAGGTGAATAGACAATATCTGAAACCACAATATTTTTAGGCAAAATTTGTGGTTCTTCCACTATGCTCTTATCCTCATGAGGAGACATGCCTAAACTTGTACAATTAATCAGTATATCTGCATCTTGCAACTCTTTTGACATATTTTCTTCAGTTAATTGGTATGCACTACTCCTACATTGTACAAAATTATCATTTAATAACTGACTGAGCTGTTCAGCAGGAGGGAGGGTTCTATTCAAGATAGTTATCTCTTTAGCTCCTTCCATACACAATTGAACTGCTATACTTCTAGCAGCTCCCCTAGCGCCAGCAATAACAACTTTTTTGTCATAAAGGCTGATATTTTCCTCTCTTAAAGACATTGTATAACCCATTCCATCGGTATTATATCCTATTAGACAACCATTTTTATTGTACACTGTATTAACAGCATCAATCAATTTCGCTTCAGCAGATAGTTCATCAAGTAAAGGGATAATATTACTTTTGTGAGGCATAGTAAGATTAAAACCTGCCACATTCAAAGCCTTCATGGCATTTACAGCTTCTGATAAATCTTTCTCTGCCACATCAAATGCTAAATAGGCGTAATTTAAATTAAGATAAGACAAACTCAAGTTATGCATCTGCGGTGATTTGCTGTGCTCTACAGGAGATCCCAGTAATGCTAATAAACTAGTTTTACCATCTATTTTTTCTCTCAATTCTCTCAACATTATCCTCTCCTTATAATAGCATCACTTTATTTAATTAAACTATACTTTATCACCATTTATAAATAGCGTCAACAAGTGAAAAGCAAGGCCCAATGTCACTTATAACAGGACCTTGCTTTAAGTTACTTAAAATAAAGGTGAGATCAAACTACATTTCGTTAGTTCATGAGTTAACTTTCATTTTTTTTGTTTCACAAAATTGATTATTTCACTCTCATATTTTAGTAAAATAAAAGTACTATTCAATTAAGCAGTGGCTAAACACTAAGTTGCCTTCACTATCTTCAATTCTCATATTACACTCATCACAGTTTAATCCTACTTTACCTTGCTGAGATTTTTCTTTGATCCTTTGAAACTCTTCCTCGTCTATCCATCTTTCACCATCATGATCTTCTTTGTCATGACAATCCATTACAAGCAAATATTTCTTCTCTGACACTATCTCACCCCCCTTCCATATCTGATTATATTATAATTGATTCCACATATGTGACAAAATAATTATTCACATTTGGTAATATTAATTTTAGTTTCATATAAAGCCGCTTGTAGACCAGCATCTGAAACTTTATCCGTTGTAAGACTATTTACACTTCCCCCTCTGCCAAGCCACATACCTTCGTACATATAAACAGTATCTTTTCTAATCTGTGATTCTAATTTGACGATTGCCTGTAAACTACCTTGAGCAGAATGTAATTTAATTTGTTCGTCTTCTTTTATAGCATACAAATCTGCTGTATCGGGGTGAATGTATAAATATCCTGGTTCACCTACTTTTCTATCTAAAAAATGTTGTGAATGTAGTGAATCCCTATGGTGTGGTGTCAAGAAGTACAATGGATATTCAAATTTTTCGTCATCTTGAAATGGGTAAAAATACGTAGGTAATGCTGTTATTCCCTGTTTTTCCGCTTGTTCTGATTTTAGCTCAAACTTACCACTAGGGGTGTTAAATTCCCCACCACTCCAAGGCACATATTCTGAACTAGCTACTCTATATGAACGTTGGCGCAGCATATCCAGAGTAATTCCTTTATAAGCTTCCAGTGGAACTATAGCTTTTTGCAGCCACTGACTAGAATCCATATCTGGAAATTCATCAAGCTGCAGTTTATCAGCCAACATGGTAAATATATCTCGCTCACTTTTAGCTTTCCCAACAGGTTCAATTATTTTAGGACCATAAGAAATATAATTGTGACCCATAGAAGTCAAATACAGATCCTCTTTTTCTAGAAAACTAGCACAAGGAAGCACTAAATCCGATTGTTTAGCTGTATCAGTCATAAACATATCAATAGTGACTTTAAAATCCACATTATAAAAAGCTTGATACATTTTTTCTGTTCTCGGTGCCTGTAAAAACGGATTCGACATAGTAAATACCATCATATCAATGGGCGGATTTTGTTCTGTCAGTAGAAATTCAGCTAATTTGGCCTTGGGAAAAGTCCTGTGATTTCTGTCATAACCAGGTTCAAAAACCGTTCCATCTATATACTGCACCACTTGTTTATTAGCATAGTTGGCTCCACCGCCTGATATACCGATATTACCTGAGATGGCTGCAAGAGCATCAATAGCGCGCACAGTATTGGAACTATTTGTATAACGCTGCAACCCATAACCGATTAATATGGCAGCAGGACTATTACCGGCATATTCTTCCGCCAAATTCACAATAATGTCTTGTGAAACTCCTGTTTCTTCTGCAGCCCATTCAGGAGTACAGCCAGCTATCTCTTTCTTAAACTCGTCAAAACCTATTACACTAGTTTCAATAAAATCTTTATCAATCATTTCGTTTTTTATAATATAATTTACCACGGCCAAAGCCAAAGCACCGTCTGTACCAGGCTTAATTGCTATGTGTTCATCGGCTTGAACTGCTGTTTTAGTTTTTCTAGGATCTATCACTATTATTTTCGCGCCTAATTTTTGTGCCTGTTTAATGTAATACATTTGGTGTATAGCTGTATCAGCAGAATTTCTACCCCACATGACAATAATATTAGAATT
>CAZKUS010000061.1:7626-9865 GCA_964556025.1 uncultured Clostridia bacterium
TGTAAGTGTTTTTTCCCTTTACTGCAGATAAAACCGCAAGTTATTTCATGGTCTTTATCTCCTTGAATATCTACTATCTGATCACCGTCTAAAGTAATCTCTAATCCACACGCATCCCAGCAATCTAAGGGACAAGTACTTTTATATTTATCTGACATCATTTATCACTCCAGTTATAATTAAATATAGCTCAATTGGATTGAATGTTAATAATAATATTCTCTACCTAAAACTTCGATTCCTTCTATTATAGATACTTTCATAGATACTTTGTGTATTAAAATAATTGTCTTAATTTTTTCATTTTGGTATAATTTTGAAGGTTATAGTAATAAAACTTCAATTGAACCATAAAAAAGACAAGTAGTGAGTTAATTGTCAAATAAAGATTATTTACCGGTGTTAAACAAAGACGAAGATTCTATGTCTATCGTAGATTTAACCGGGCAACAGGTAATTAAAACTTTAGATATGGGAGGTGTTATACTCTGTTGTTTCTATAAAATAAAATTCTAACTAAGGCCTTTAGAAAGCATTCTAGTTTGAAATTCTTCAAATTTAGAGCGGCTAAGCAGAGCTTTATGCTCACCACAGCTAAATTCAATTTCATATGATCTATCAAAAATTTCTGTAATAACGATCACTTTATTTAAATTTACAATATAAGATCTATGGGTACGCATAAAATCATCTGTTAATTCAGCTTCAAGCTCATGTAATTTTTCAGTAGATTCATAAATCTTATTAGTTTCCTGTAAATAAATAAGTACTTTATTTTGATTTTTTTGTTTTTCTAAAAAATCAATATCATTAATGGGTATAAATAGCTTTCTTCTAGGTTCTTCCAAAATTAACCTAGCTCGAGAATTACGGTTAACGGGATCGTAATTTTGATTGTTATTACTAGGTAACTTTCGTTTTTGTATTTTAGTTATCAACAAATCCAAAGAAGCTAATAATTTTTCTTCATCAATAGGTTTTATTATATAATCAAATGGATGTACAGAAAAGGAGTCCAAAGAATACATGGAGTGTGCAGTTATAATTATAAGTTCTATATCAGGGTAAACTTGTTTGAGTAATCTAGCTGTTTCTAATCCTTTGATCTTTTGTCCTTTTAGTTCAATATCCAACAAAACTATATCGAAATAGAATTCTGTAGTTAGGTCTACTGCTTTTTGAGAGTTGTCTGTATCTATTACGTTTTCAGTTAGATCATTTTCCAACAATAGTGTTTTTAAATATTTTCTAGTATAGTATTCATCTTCCAAAATCAACACAGATACTTGAGTCATAAATTATTACTCCTCCCCGTATCAGTACATCACTACAAGTTCAAAATGTCCTTTTATTGTATAGTTCGGTTGAAGTTTTATTGTTATCAACCACAAAATATATCAGCACCTACTTATATATTCTAATTATATATTCTGACTATAGTTTAACAATCCCTGCTTATCTGTAAAAATTAGACGTATTTTTCTAAATTTTACATCATTTGGTTATCAACAGGATTATTTTGTCTGTTCAGTTGTAAATTTTGGGAATTCAATTTATAAGGAAGGTTTTTCTTTTTTTTAATAGAAAAATTTTTCTGAAATCTATATTTAATTTTTTTGATTAAACAATGGCCAAAACAATTTATTTCTATTCTATAACACAATTTATTTTGAAGTCTTTATCCTACAGTTTTATTTTAGGAGGGATGGGAGACTGGAATGGGAAACAAACAAGAGGAAACGAGAAAGAAAATCTTGGAAGTTTCAGAAATGTTGAAACAGTTTGTGTCTAAGGAAAGAAAACGATTAGAAGAAGGACAAGCTATTTCCGAAGAGAATCAGCAAAGACTATGGGATTGTAAGCGAAAACTTGAACAAGTAATCTATCAAACAAGTAGTGACGTAGAGTACACAGCTGATAAATAAGCCCACTTTTTCTTTGTTCATTTTCATTCTCAAAATGTTTGAACTAATTTATTTAAAATTTTACTTATTGAAACAAGCGAAAACAACTGTTTGAAAAAACAGTTGTTTTCGCTTGTTTCAAATGCTATTCTTCATTAAATAATAAAATCTGATCACCATCTGACAAATTGATAATATCGTACTTTATTATCAAAATATCTAAGATATTTACAATCTCCCTATTTGAATATACATTATTAGTTTGCAATAATCTATCTAGTAATTCTGTAAAAACAATTTTACTGCTATTTTGTTGTTCATCATCTATATTATTA
>CAZKUS010000062.1:0-9730 GCA_964556025.1 uncultured Clostridia bacterium
AAAGGAAGACCAACATAACCGAGGCCAACAACTCCTATTATAGCTTCTTTATTGTTGATTTTATCTAGTAAGCTATTAAAAGCTGTACTATTATTTTCTTTTACCATACATCTCTCCCCCCAACTCAATAACTAAAATTTATTTTATTTCGTTCCGGAAGTTCTGTAGGATTGTCTATCTCAATTTCTTTCGTTTCTTCATCTTCATCCACCATTTCCACACGATAAACCACATTTGGAGCAGTGGTAACCAGTGAAATTCCGTATTCACGCTCTAATCTTTCTTGAATTATTTCCATATGCAAGAGGCCCAAAAAACCGCAGCGAAATCCAAAACCCAAAGCAACTGAATTTTCTTGTTCATAAACCAGAGAAGCATCGTTTAATTGTAGTTTATCCAAGGCGTCCCTGAGACTTTCATATTCTTCGCCATCGGCTGGAAAAAATCCACAGTACACCATGGGTTTAACTTGTTTGTAGCCCGATAGAGGTTCAGGAGCTGGTTCTTTATAAGAGGTAACCGTATCGCCAACTTGACTATCTTTTACATCCTTGATATTTGCAGCCATAAAACCTACTTCACCAGCAGTTAAAGCATCAACTTTTTTAGGACCTGGATTCAATATCCCTACTTCAGATACTTCGAATTTTTTCCCTATCTGCATCATCTTAATATCCATACCAGGTAGTAATTTCCCAGATACTACTTTTAAATAGGTAATTACTCCCCTATAAGTATCATAATAAGAATCAAAAATTAATGCTTGTAATCTATCATCTTCTCTACCCTCTGGAGCAGGTATCCTCTCTACTATGGTATCTAATATTTCTTCGATACCTGTCCCATCTTTTGCCGAAGCTAAGATTATCTCACTTTCGTCTACTCCTACTATTTCTTCTAACTCACGGGTCACTTTTTCTACATCAGCATTAGGTAGATCTATTTTATTTATAACCGGGATGATTTCCAGATCTTGTTCTAATGCCAAATATATATTTGCCAGAGTTTGAGCTTCAATACCCTGGGCAGCATCAATAACCAACAACACACCTTCGCACGCTTTAAGACTTCTGGAAACTTCGTAAGTAAAATCAACGTGTCCAGGAGTATCTATAACATTAAGATAGTACTCTTTCCCATCTTTTGCACAGTAGTTCATAGTAACTGCTTGGAGCTTAATAGTAATTCCCCGTTCTCGCTCCAAATCCATATTATCTAAAAACTGATCTTGCATTTCCCGTTCAGCTAAAGTATCAGTATATTCCAACAAACGATCAGCCAAAGTTGATTTACCGTGATCTATATGAGCTATGATTGAAAAGTTCCGAATTCTCTCTAGTTTCATCGACTGTTCCCCCTTTTACCTCATATAATTATAACACCTGGACATATGAGTGACAAGCGTCATTCTGCATTATAAACTGCATTGTTAATAGCCTCAGCAAGGTAAGGAACAGTATTTTTAGCTTCTTGAAGGCTGTTTTCATGACCACCTACTTCAATTAACAAAGAACGGGTATGAACCTCTTGGTTGTATGAAAAATTCTGTGTCCTTATACCTCTAGAAAGTTCGGGATGAATCTGTTCTAGCTCTTTTTGTAGTTGAAGAGCAAATTGATAGTTTTCTCTCCAATTAGGATTTCCTTCTGAACCAACTAAAATCAAAACTTTCCCTACTTTTTCTCCTTCAATTTCAGCTGTAGTAGCATCTCTAGGAATACCGTCTCTATGTAAATCTAATACTACATCTGTGTCAGGCTTATCTTCTAAAATTTGTTCTACAGTAGGAAGACTTCTGGCATAACTTTCTCTTCTGCTGGGGAGATCATGAATTTCTTCAGAATGTACAGTTCCAATATCATAGTTCGCCAATTCGTCTGTTAATTTCCGTCCTAGTTGTACCACTGTTTTGTCCAAATTTTCCACAAAAGGTTCACCACTATCCGGCACAAAACTTTCGGTAGTGTGAGAATGGTATATTGCCACTTTACTATCTTCCTTTTCTTCTGTTACGATCTCTGGATCATCCACCAATTCACCAGAGATGTCCTGAAGCTCTTCCTTAGTCCTTTCATGAATCATCACTTGAGTAGACTTTTGTTGTTCCTCTCCATCCTCTTTCTTTTCATGATCTTCTAGTGATTCCTTTTCTTCTGTCATGGCTAATATTTTGGGAGACAAATGTCTAGCTGGAGCAAATTGACTTTCCAATATTTTCTCTGGCGTATCTATATCAAAAGACAAAGGTGTTAAAATTAAACTTTCTATAATGTATCCAAATTCTATATTGGCATAAACTTGCTCTTCATTAGCTGCTGTATAAAATCCCGGTAACTCATTGCCTAGAAAAAATTCCCAAGGTGGATGTGAGAACATTCCACTTAAACTTATAAATAAAAGGTTAGTCGCCACTACAACAGCAAAGATCATGCAAGCAACTGCTGTAGCTACTAGTTTAAGTTTTGATTTTCTAGTTGTTTTATTAAAGAAACTTCTGTTATTATAGTCTGGAAACTGCATTCCCTCCCCCCCAATGAACATATTTACAGTATTTTAAATATTGGCTGTGTTAAATTTATCCCAATTAGACATTGTTGTAATTTATTGTCGATAGCTATAATTTTCGATTTTACTTAAAATGTGTCGACAGTTTTAAGTCTATGAAAGTTGAACTATATAATAACAACTACTATATAATTATATGCAACCTTATCTAGGATTTGATTAAAAAAACAAATTTAAAGTCAGCTAAAATGGGAGTTTAAATATAACAACACCAAATAAAAAAAGCCGCCAAAGGCGGCTCAACTTGTACTATTGCAGATATTTCCCTGGGTTTTCATCTGCTATTCTTGGATGCACTGCCACATTGATACCTCCAGCCAGCACTTCAGATATATCTTCAACAAACTGATCAACTTCTTTAGGTGTTATCATCAATGTTTTTCCTTCTCCACTATACGGTTCTAAGGCTTGGTTTACTAGTTCAGGATTCACACTTTTCCCTTGATTGCCCTGATTTTGGTTGCCTTGATTCATTGGCATCTGTGCACCTCGATTTCCTCCATTTATAATGTGCATGGCATCACTGACCAGTGTAGTACCATCTACAACCGTTGGAACACCTAAAGCTATCACCGGTACTCCCATACTCTCTTGATTTATTCCCATTCTGTTATTCCCAACACCCGATCCGGGATGAATACCATTATCAGCAATTTGAATAGTCGTATTCAACCGATCCAGGCTTCTTGCCGCTAATGCATCAACAGCCAATAACATATTCGGTTGTGACTGATCCACTATACCCTTAATAATTTCACCTGTCTCCACACCGGTAATCCCCATAACACCTGGTGCGACACCCGCCATTGACCGAAAACCTTTATCCAGACGTTCAGGTACTAACTGCAATAAATGTCTAGTAATTACCAAATCTTGTATAACATTCGGACCTATGGAATCGGGAGTGACATTCCAATTTCCCAATCCAATTACTAAGAGATTGGTAGTATCATTAAATTGGGCAATATTTCGAAGTTCTCTAGCCACTATCTGACTTACCTGTTCTTGAAGATCTGTATTTTTTTCTCTTAAGCCCGGAGCTTCTATATTTACATAATTGCCCATTGCCTTATTCATAGCTTGCTCCGCTTCCGGAGTAGTGATACTCAAATGATGGATAGTAATCCCATTTTCTTGGAATGTCTCGCTCTCTACACCGGGGATATCATATTCTTTTTCTGGAGCCAACATCTCTTTTGCTTCTATGGCTAAATCTGTCCTGACATTAAAAGATCTGGACATATTATTTTCACTATCCTTATTTCCTGACATAATACACCCTCCTGTAATGGTTAAATAGTTTGTATTATTTTTTCCAAAAACCACTTTTTCATTCTCTATTATTTATTGTTAGTTTCTCTTGATTTCTTAATGCTTGTATGTTAGCATTTATAGTGTTCTAATAGTTGCGGGAATTATATTACTTATACGGCAATTAAAAAGTAAATTGTTCAGGAGGTGAAGACTTTGCCTAATATTAAATCCGCCAAAAAGCGCGTTAGAGTAACTAGAAAAAAGACATTAAGAAATAAGCGAGTAAAAACCTTAGTTAAAACTGCCATCAAGAAATTTGAAGAAGCTGTAAACAAACATGATGTAGAAAAAGCAAGAGAAGAATTGAGAAACGCTACTAAAACTATCGATAAAGCAGCCACTAAAGGTGTTATTCACAAAAATAATGCTGCTAGAAAGAAATCTCGCCTAACAGCTAAATTTAATGAAATTGCAAGTTAAAAAATCTACTCTTTAAGAGTAGATTTTTTTTGCTTGAATTCTACTGTTTGGGAGTTTTAGATGTACCAACCCGAAATATGGGATGTGAAATCGAAGAGTTCAGCTGTCAACATTCCACTTTAATACATCCAATCAGATAAAAGATAATAGTAATCTCTCTAAGGCAAACACCCCTTCTAATTGCCCAGTTTTTATGGAATAGTCTATGGATTGTATTTCTTTAATAGCTGTTTGTAATTCTTTATAACTAAAATTTTTACACTGAGCAGACAGTTTTTTCCCCACAAATGGATGAACTTTTAAGCTCTTACTGGCTTCAGATACAGCTAATCCATCTTTCAAAAGTGATTTCATTTTTATAAGTAACCTAAACTGTCTGGCAATTAAAAATAATATCTTGACAGGTTGTTCTTTCAAAGTCAGTTCTCGCACTAATCCAATCGCTTCTGAAGGCTTTTTTTCTCCAATTTTATCAACCAATTTAAACACATTTGTCTCTGCCATTACTGTTACAGCACTGGCTACATCTTGTTCTGTTATCTGTCTATTATCACCTGTGTATAAATCCAATTTCTCTATCTCTTGTTCCAAAAGTGGAAGTTCATGTCCTATTCTCTGTACCAGTAAAGCCAATGCTGAAGAATCAATACTTTTTCCCTTGGAAGCAAGTTGTTCTTTGATCCACTTATCTGTCTCCCAAGGTTTTAACTGAGCGAATTCCATTAACATTCCCTGTTTTTGCATAGTTTTTACTAGTTTTTGTCTTTTATCAACTTTGTCAGTGAAAAGCACTAATACAGTGGTAGGGCAAGGGTTATCCAAATAATCAATCATCATCTGTTTTTCTTTGTCAGACAGCTGCTCTTTAAAGTATGGAGCATTTACTACAAAAACAAGACGTCTATCAGCAAAGAAGGGTAGAGATTCCGCTTTTTCTAATACTTGTGATAGATTGTAGTGCCTTCCGTCCAACTTTTCGTAACTACTAGAGTCTAAATCGGTTTTCAATAATAACTGCTTTAGCTTGATGCCAAATTGCTTTTGAAAATAACTTTCACCAGTTACTAAATAAACGGATTTTAAATTTGATTCTGTAAGTTGAGATATTTTATCCATTGCCACAATAAATTACCTCCTTTGGCCGTATTTCAGTAGTCCATTAACCATTCCATATGGGCCGGACATCATCATGTCTCCGTATGGTATCGCCATATATCCTAGTTTCTCCCCTATTTCCCTTTTAGGACCTGTTACAGACCAAAAGTCAAAAGTGTGTTTTTTAGCTTCAGGCAGCACCATACATCCATGACCGTGTTCGTTTAATATCTGTTCATTGTCTAGTTGACCTGATACGAATTTATCAATATATTGCAGCAGTGATTGTTCAGTCAGCATTTTAGTATGATGTTCAAACACACCTAATACCCTATCTCTGTAAACTAAAAAAGCTATAGTGTGCTGATTCCCTATATTTATCAGTACAGCTCCATTTTTAACAGCTTCAGCTACTTTGCCATCTTCCATAGCTCCTAGAATAGAAGCAGCTCCCGTGTCCATGGCCCACAACCTTGTATCTTGCTTAATATCCTGACAGCAGTTAGCTGCAGCCTCCATTCTGGTAAAATAATCGGGAATCGTTTTTTGTTCATATAAAAGTTGGCTCAAGTGTCCACCCTGTTCTAAAAAATTCTCCCAGTGCTTAAAACGAAACTTGCGGTTACTTCCATCGGGAGAAAAACCGTGATCTTGAACAGCGATTATAATATCTCGGGGTAGATCTATTTCAAACTGTTGTAAAGCTATTTCCAATGCCTGGAGATCCACATCCTGGAGTTTTATACGACAACAATCCTTAATATGCAAACAAGATTCCTGTTTGTCTGATTCTTTTACTATCTGAATCCCTTGTTCTTTAACTCTATCCAGGTTATCTTTTATTGTAAGTGCAGCCTGTTCAGTGGCATAAACTCTATAACCCGCCTTAAGATGATTTTTAATAGCTTTACTAGAGGCACCGCCTCCCATAAGGTGGCCGTATAAAAATACATCTTCACCTAATTCGGTGCACTTATGAATTTTATCAGCGATCACCTGAGTTTGAGAAGGTAATACCATTTTAAAATTGTTTTCCATTTCTCTTCCATTTTTATAAATCAATATATCTTGGGTACCACTTCCTATATCCAAAGCCAAAATATCAGTCATTGAATACCCCTCTCTTCAAAGTCTAAATAACTTTCTATGATAATCGTTTCCCCACAGCTAGTTAATTTAACCGCACCATGCTGATCTGTCCGGAATACCTCCACATTAAATTTAGCTAGTCTATCCAATACCTCTCTAGCTGGATGACCGTACGGATTATTTTCACCAGTAGATATAACAGCTGCCTGCGGAGAAACAGCGGCTAAAAATGGTTCACTACTAGCTGAACTACTACCATGATGTCCAACTTTTAATACATGGCTATCCAAAGATCCTATTTTCTGTTCAGATTTATAATTCAATACTCTAGCTTCACCTTCCTGCTCTAGATCACCAGTAAACAGTAAATCAATATCCAACCAATTAAGTTTAGCAACAATAGAGTTATTGTTTAAATCACATCTGGTTCCAAAAAGATAAGGAGAACTTGGGTGAACTATTTCCATAATGACTTCATCCTGCAGATCAAAATAACCAGGATCATAAACATACTCAACAGGTATTTGATGTTTTATAAGCTGATCTTGAAAAAGACGAAATTCATCAGTGTCTGCACTCAAATCTGGTTTGAGAACCTGATCCACAGATATATAATCGAGTAAATAAGTTAGACCGGCAAAGTGATCGGTATGAGGATGTGTCACAATCAGTAAATCTATTTCTTTAATCCCCATATGACGGAAAAATGGTAGCAGCACATATTCTCCTGTATCTGACATGTTTCTATCAAATGGAACTCCTCCACCGTCTATGAGAATAGTTTCACCACCTGGAGTAAAGATAGCAGTAGCATCACCTTGTCCCACATCAAGATAGTAAACTTCCAAATCATTTTGTAAAGGAAGAATAAATCCGGAAACAAACATTACTGCAGATATCACTATTATCAGTGGTAAATATTTTACAGGCCTAAAAACCAAAGGAAAATACTTAATTGTAAATAATGCAATAATCAACATATAGTACCCTAAAACCTGAATCAAACTCCAACTTCCCCAAATGAAAGGACTAATATTTGACACCAAACTAATTATTGTGACTAGATATTTTATACCAATTGACAATGTAAGTCCCAACAGTGATCCCAAGAGAGGGAGTTCAGCCAAAAAGCCAAACAGAAGAGCCGTTAACATAAGTGGAGCTAATATAACAGCCACAAAGGGAGCAATAAGTAAGCTTCCTAAAGATACCCAACCAAAATGGTATAACAGCAGTGGTAAAACACCTAATTGAGCACACAAAGCGATTTTTACAGGTTCAATAAAATAAAAACTCAACTTTCTATTACTACTCCTAATTTCCGGGTACAGCAGGATAATGAATAGTGTAGCCATAAATGATAATTGGAAACCAGGATTAAGAATTAAGTGGGGAGAAAGGCTTAGCAAAATAAATAAACTTATTACCCATCCAGTTAAAGAGGCTGTGGCTTTTCCAGCAATTGCAGATAGTAAAATTATCATAATCATAAGCCCGGCACGCATTACAGAAGGTGTGAAACCTGCTGCTGCCGCGTACAAAACCACTATAATCACAGTAATAGCAGATGTGATTTTAAAGTTTATTCCTCTATTTGACAGGATAACGAATAAAGTAACAGCTACTATATTAATGTGTAATCCCGATACAGCAGTCAAATGACGAGCTCCAGCTCCGTCTATCAACGCTTCTTGGTCTTCGGTAAGATATGTATTATCACCCAAAGTTAAAGCAATAACCCAAGATGACACTTCCGGATCTAAATTGTTCTCATAACTATCAATTAACCGTGAAGCTAATAAATCCCCAATTTTATGAATAGAAAAACTCTCATCATTAATTTCCACAGTATGAGCATCTGGATATAATACCAGCATTTTACCACGGCCCAGTAAAAATTGTCTGTAGTCAAAACCACCCGGGTTTCGAGCAATAGGTGGAAGTTGTAAAGTTCCACTCCCGGACACAGTCATACCTGGGCTCAAATTTTCTGCTAAATTGTGTGTTACAGACATTCTCACAGGTATTTCTAAGTCTAGGGAATTAGTTTGTAATGATTTAATATTTACTGGAAAATGGATAGAATTATCTCCCCTGGTAGGAGCGCCGGAGATTTTACCTGAAAAATCAATTTCTGTACCACTGTTTTTTTGTGAACTAGGAATAATTTCTGGAACAATTGATCTCAATTGCATACCTTCAATAATGTTTATAATCATAAAGAGCAACAACACAATTAATACCAGTTTTATCAGTTTACCCCAGTTTAAAAGCCCGTATTTTTTTACTTATCACACCACCCCATGAATATTTATTTGTCAGCGGGAATAGCTTCCCGGGCCAGTTGATCAGCCCTATCATTTAGTTCATTATCACTGTGTCCTTTTACTTTAATCCATTCCACATGATGATATCGATTCAATTCAATCAATTGTTTCCACAGATCTTGGTTTTCTACTGACTTTTTTGATTTAGTCATCCAATTATTTTGTTCCCACTTTTGCCACCAACCCTGTTGAAAACAGTTGACCAGATAAGCACTGTCACTGTGTAATTTTACATGGCAAGGGTATTTTAAGGCTTTAAGTCCCTGTACTGCAGCATATAATTCCATACGCTGATTGGTAGTATTCTGTTCCGATCCAGACAATTCTTTTCGGTGTTCATTAAACAATAATACAGCTCCCCAACCGCCTGGGCCGGGATTTCCACTGCACGCTCCGTCAGTGTACAAAATCACTTCTTTCAACCTTTCAATCTCAGTCATCTCACATTTCACCCCTAATATTTAAATCATTAGCACTGTTATATTCTGTTGTTGATAGCTGAACTCTTCGATTAAACAAATTTTGTATAAGCTTGATTCTACTGTTTAGGACTTATAGATGTACCAAACCGAAACATCGAATGTAAAATTGAAGAGTTCAATTATCAATACAAAAAATCTGTAACGAGCTATAAACCTATTATAACCCGTTACAGAAAATATTTACACAGAAATTTTAGCTTGTGCCAAAAAGTTTGTCAAAATTTTATCGGCCATTTTGGGAGATTGAACTGATAATAACCCAACTGCCGCCAGAGTGTAATTTGAATCCAGTATAATATGAGCATCTTTAGGAGGAGTTAATTTCGATGGTTGGTACCGTTTAAGCTTCTTTCTCAATACCGATCTACCCGGATTTTCTCTGCCCAGAGCGCCCCCTGTACCCACAATAAATTTTACATTTGTAAGATCTTTACCTTT
>CAZKUS010000063.1:0-9467 GCA_964556025.1 uncultured Clostridia bacterium
AGATATTACCTGTACAACATCCCAGTTTTCATCCTACTAGAACAGCTGAAATTTATTTATCGGGAACAAAACTTGGTCTGATTGGAGAGATTCATCCGGAAATTTCCAAAGAAGAATACGATTTAGACTACAGAGCAACTGTAGCGGAATTGAATCTAGAACCCATAATAGATATAGCAACTTTAACTGAGAGTTATACATCTCTGCCTAAATATCCAGCTGTACTGAGAGATATAGCTATTCTGGTACCTGAACAAGTATATGAACATCAAGTAGTACATTTGATTAGTCAAGTGGGTGGAGGAATAATTGAAGATATAGCACTGTTCGATTTATATCAGGGTGAACGAATCCCTGAAGGTACTAAAAGCTTAGCGTATTCACTTAAATTTCGAGACCCAGAATCGACCTTGACAGATCAACGCGTAGATGAGGTGTTTGAAAAGATAGAAAGTAATTTAGAAACAGAGCTAAATGCTCAGATTAGAAAATCTTAAATCAGGCGTCCTTACGGACGCCTTGTCAAATAACAGGAGGTTATTTGATGATCATATTTTGGAGGAGTAATTGATCAGGAAGCTGTAGTTTTCATATTTAAGAGTTTTGGATGTATCAAAGTAAGCATCTAGAGTGAAATTGAAATTTTATTGCTATTTACAATAGAATATAACAACGCCTTAATTTAAAGCAGGAATTTTAACCCCAAAAGAGAATTTATTAATCAGCAAAGGGGGTAAATAGATGAAATCTGATAGAAAGCAACGAATTGATGTTAGTATTTTTGGAGAGGATTATACATTAAAAAGCTCTTCAAGTCCCGAATATATGAAAAAAGTTGCCAAAGTAGTTGATGATACTATGAATAAAGTATCAGAAAGTAAACCCAGAATCAGCTTACATCAAATTGCCGTGTTAGCAGCTTTGAATTTAGCTGATGACTATCTCCGTCTAGAGGAAGAATACTCTGAATTATTGGAGATGGTTGAAGAATCGGGTGAGTCAGGCAAGGGTGATAGTTAATGACTAATTCTGAAATAGGAATTATTTTAAAAGAAATATCGGAATTGATGGAATTAAAAGGGGAAAACTCGTTTAAGAGTAGAGCATACAGAAGAGCAGCAAGACAAATAGAAATTATGCCTGAAGACCTAACCCGGCTTATCCAAGAAAATCGGTTGAGACAAGTGTCGGGGATAGGAACAGGTATATCAGTTCAAGTAGAGGAATTGGTCAAAAATGGTCAATCTTCCTTATTAGAAGAACTAAGGAGCGAAGTTCCCACAGGGTTGAGGAGGATATTAGGAATACCGGGTGTTGGAGTTAAAACCGCTCAAAAGTTATACTATGAACTGGGGATCAGCTCACTACTTGAACTAAAGGATGCCTGTGAACAAAATAGAATTAAAAGTTTACCTGGTTTTGGTGAAAAATCTCAACAAAAAATTTTACGGGGAATATCTAAAGTAGAGAGTTCTGAACGAGGAACTCTTTTGGGCATTGCTTTACCGATGAGTAGGAATATTATTTCTATTTTGGAAGGCTTTCCAGAAGTGAGTCGGGCCGCTGTCACTGGTAGTGTTCGCAGGAAAATGGAAGTAGTTAAAGATATAGATATTGTAATTGAAACTCAATCTGTAAAAACTGTCAAAGAAAAAATAACTGAGCTACCGGCGATATACCAAATATTAGAAGAACATGAACAGGTTTTGAGTGTCTTAAACACTGTCGGTTTGCGATTGGATTTTTATTTTACCAGTGAAAAATTATATTATCATCATCTTTTTTTAGCCACAGGAAATGAAGGACATATCAAAAAAATTGCCGATTTGGCTAAACAGCATGGTTATTCTCTTACTGGAGCTGGATATCACGATCCAGATGGAAAGTTAGTTCCATTACAATCAGAACAAGAACTATACCATAGTTTAAATATTCCTTATATAATTCCGGAGTTAAGAGAAGACCGATATGAAATTAATGCCGCTATCAATAATGAGCTCCCGTCATTGGTTACTTGTGATAATTTAAAGGGGGATTTACACGTTCATACGGACTGGAGTGATGGAGCTGCCAGTTTAGAGCAGATGGTAAATAGCGCTTACAATAAAGGGTATCAGTACATAGTTATTACTGACCATTCTAAGTCACTGCGAATAGCAAATGGATTGTCAGAACGAGAGCTAGCAGATCAGATTGAAGAAATTAATAAAATTAACGAACAATTTCATGATTTAAAAGTTTTTACTGGTACTGAAGTCGATATTTTGAAAAATGGTGAATTAGATTTTTCTCAGGAAATTTTAAATAGATTGGATTTTGTGATTGCCTCTATTCATCAGGATTTCGATGCTCCAGGGGGAGTTATTACTGACCGAATATGTAAAGCTATGGAATGTCCTGCTGTTAGTGCTATAGGTCATCCTTCAGGAAGAATATTAGGTAAGAGGCCTGGTCATGAACTCGATATGGAAAGAATTTTTAATTATGCAGCAGCAACTAATACAGTTTTAGAAATAAACTCTTCTATTGATAGATTAGATTTGTCGGAAGAAGTGATATTATTAGCTCAAGACAGAGGAGTTAAATTTTTAATTAGTACTGATGCGCATAGTGAGACAGCGCTTAAAGATATAGAATATGGGGTGTATGTGGCGCGTCGTGCTTGGTTGAAGCCCGAAAAGATAATAAATACTTATGATATCCAGGATTTCCAAGCCAACTTATTAAGCGGAGTGTAACAGAGCTATTATATAAATGTGAAAATCGGGAGGAATAAGATTTGACTAATCTCAAGACCTTAGACACACTAGAATTACCGAAAATTATACAATTATTAAAAGAAGAAACTGTCACTTCAATGACAAAAGAGATTTGCGATGATTTGCATCCGAGCCTTAATTACTCAGAAATCGAAAATTGGCTGACTGAAACTTCTGAGGCTAGAGAACTATTATCTGAACGCGATCTGTCGCTTAGAGGATTACATGATGTAAGAAAACAGCTGCAACTAGCTTCCAAAGACGGTATGCTAGATGCCAGTGATTTAATAAAATTGTCACAATTACTAGGTGTCTCTAACCGCGTGAGAAAAGCTCTGGATGATGATTTTAATGAAAAATATAGTATTATTTCAAGTTTAATCAAAAAACTACCTGACCTAGAATTTCTGAGAAAACAGTTAGATAATCACATAGATGAAAATGGAGAAATAAAAGATAATGCTACACCTAAATTAAGGCAATTGAGAAGTAAGATTAAACAGTTGAGATCGCAATTAAAAAGTAGTGTCAATAAAATCGTCAATTCCAATGCTAAGTATTTACAAGATCAGATTGTGACAATGAGATATGACCGTTATGTAATACCCGTAAAAGCAGAGTATCAAAACTCTGTTCCCGGAATCATTCACGATCAGTCTTCTAGTGGAATGACCGTCTATATTGAACCACAAGAAGTGGTGGAAAAAAATAATGAATTACGACAGGTAAAACAAGAGGAAAAGAAAGAGGTTGAACGGATTCTGTATGAGCTCAGCCAGGAAATTAAAGTTAATAACGAACAATTACAGGATTGTTTACAGATCTTAGTGGAACTAGATTTTATCTTAGCTAAAGGTTCGCTTTCTCGCCGCTTACAAGCCAGAGCAGCTGAATTAATAGATGAACCCAGACTAAATATTATCAAAGGAAGGCATCCGTTACTCGGTGATGAAGCTGTACCGGTAACAGTTGAACTTGGTAATGACTTTAATACTATGGTTATCACGGGACCTAATACTGGTGGAAAGACTGTTACTTTAAAAATGGTAGGGTTGTTTACTTTGATGACTCAAATGGGGCTCCATATTCCTGCCTCAAGAGGAACTGAAATGGGTATTTTTGATAATGTGTTTGCAGATATCGGAGATGAACAAGATATCGAACAATCTTTGAGTACCTTTAGTTCTCATATGTCAAATATAGTAAATATTGTTGAACAAGCCGGGGATGGTTCTTTAGTATTGTTAGATGAATTGGGGGCAGGAACAGATCCCACAGAAGGTTCAGCTTTGGCTATGTCTTTACTTGAATATTTTCACAGTATAGGTAGTAGAAGTATTGCCACCACTCATTTTACCCAGCTTAAAAGTTTTGCCCATAGTCGAGAAGGAGTGGAAAATGCCTCTGTTGAATTCGATGAAAGTACTTTAGAACCTACTTACACCTTATTAATTGGAATTCCGGGAAAAAGTAACGCCTTTGTGATTTCTAGGCGTTTAGGCCTCAGAGAACAAATTGTGGCTAATGCTAAGAACTTCTTAGCAGAAGAAGATATTGAAGTGGAAGAGTTAATAACATCACTAACAGAAAAAGAGAGATCCAGTCAAAAATTGCAAAAAGAACTAGAAAGGGAACGAGCTAAAATAGAAAAGTTAAAATCTGAAATTGACTGGGAAAAGCAAAGAATGGAGCAGAAAAAAGAGGATATTCTTTTAAAAGCCAGGCAACAAGCTGAAGAAATTATTGCAGATGCTAAGAGAGATGCTGAAGAATCTTTGAAAGAAGCTCGTAAAATGGCAGAAAAGAAATCACAAAATGAGATGGCTGAAGTTAGTAGTCGTGTACGAGAGCGGTTATCAAATAGGCAGCAACAGTTAAAAGAAGAATTGAGAGAAGCCAGTGACCATGAACCGATTTCTCCGCAAAAAATGAAACCAGGACTGAAAGTTTATTTATCTAGCCTTGATAATGAAGGACAAATCTTGTCTTTAGATAAAAACAAAGAACAAGCGGAAGTACAAGTTGGTATTATGAAAGTCACCGTATCTTTCTCAGATATTTTTCCAGTCAAAAGTGAAGGAGAAGATAATAAAACAGGTGTTATTGCCAGTAGTGGGAGTACTAGAGGGAAAAAAGTGTTTACAGATAAGAAACAAAGTATCTCAACTGAACTAGATATTCGTGGAGAACGAGTAGATGATGCTTTGAATTATGTAGACAAATATTTAGATGATGCAGTTGTGACGGGCTTAAATCAAGTAACTATTATACATGGAAAAGGTACTGGTAACCTTCGTAAAGCGATACATTTTCATCTTGAAGGACATACATTAGTATCTGAATATCGAATAGGTAACAGGCAAGAGGGCGGAGAGGGAGTAACTGTGATTAAATTAAATCAGTAGGCGCTTAACAGTCGAATTAAGGCACCCTGATCTACTGCTCGTTCATGAGCAAGATCAGCAAAGAACATCTTATTTACCTTAATTCGACTGCTTGTTCGTTAAGATGTATTATCAAATCCACAGAAATCGTTTGATTAATGATTTTAGTACTAATAGAATCAATTTTCATGGAGATTTTTTAATTAGAATTTACTTCACTGGATGAATCGCTTTGTTCTTCCTCTCCCTCTCCCTCTTCCTCTTTCTCTTCCTCTTTTCCATTATTTGCTTCTTCTTTCTCTTTCTCTTTCTCTTTTTCTTTTTCGTCTTCTTTTTCTTGACCTTCGTCTTCTTTGTCATCTATATCTTGCTCTTCATCATTCTGTTTGTCTTGACTTTCTTTGTCTTCAAGTGACTCTGTGTCCGTGGAAATTGACCTGGTTTCACTAAAAGGGGCTTCTTCATTTTCTTTTATTCCTACTATTCTGTATGAATATTTTTCTCCTTCTTCAATTTCCAGATCTTGATATTCTGTTTTGTCATAATACTCTTGAATTAGAATAAAATCAGTTTGATCGGGCTTTTGTTTATAGATATTGAATTTCTCGAAATTTTCGTCAGTTTTGTCCCAAATGATCTTTATTATATCTTCTTTTTCGGAATAAACTACTGATAGTTGATAAGGTGAAACCATATCTTCTGATTCGTGTAGATCGCAATTTTCCCTAGGTGCCATAAGATCAGCATCACCTGGAACTCTGCCATTTGTTCCATTCCATCTATCATCTGTTTTTTGGTAGTCGCGTTTACGTAAAAAAACTTGTGTTTCGACATTCTCATCATCACAGCTATCTGTAGCTAGATTGTCACTAAGTAGACAAATTTCTACCTCTACAAAAGCGTTATCCTCTCCAGTAGGGACCATACCCGGTTTAAAATAATCATAAGAGATATATTCTTCAGGCGTTAAATCGCTAGGTATTAGTCCGGATTTACTGCTAATTGCCAAGGGACCTGTTATGCCTGAAGGTCTGGAAAAATCTCTGATTTCTTGACCTTCTAAGACGGGTTTCATAACTTGATTGACCATACTTGTAGTGTACTGCCAGGGGTTTGAAATGGCACTTCCTGTACCTTGGTCTCTATCGTAACCTATCCAGACTGTCATGGATAGGTCAGGTGTATAAGTTGATAACCAACCATCTCTTTGATTTTGAGATGTTCCAGTCTTTCCGGCAGCAGGTCTACCTAAATCAACGGCGCTTGCTGTACCCCAGTTAACTACATCAGTTAACATATCCGTAACTAACCATGAAGTCTGTTCTGATACTATTTCACTCATACTGGGATTTGACTCGTAAATAAGCTCATCATTACGATCAAATACTTGTTTTATAGAGTGGGGTTCAGCCCTTATTCCTCCATTTGCTAAAGTTGCAAAAGCAGCATTGACCTCTATTGGTTTGGCCCCATGATCCCACCCTCCAATAGCGGATGCTGGATTCCTTTCATCATTTTCGGTAAAAGTGGTTATTCCAAAATCTCGAGTGGCCTGAGTCGCTTTATTCATTCCTAATTCATTTACATACAATTGAACTGCTGGTACATTTAAAGATCTGGTCAATGCAGTTCGAGCTGTCACTAGACCTGAAAAATTTCGATTAAAATTCTCAGGTGCGTAAATTTGATTAGTACCTGGAATTTCAAGCACTGTAGGTGTATCATCTAATACGGATCCTGGTGAGATCAAATTATTTTCAATAGCTGGTGCGTAAATATTGATCGGTTTTAACACAGAACCTGGTTGTCTACTGCTTAAGGTGCGGTTAAACATATTATCAGTACCGTAATCTCTCCCACCCACCACAGCTCTTAATTCACCAGTTTGTGGATGGCTTAACACAACAGCTGCTTGTGGCTGTGTAACTCCTGAACCGTCACTAATAGTAGTTGGGTAATTATTCTGGTCATTAACGACTCTTTCTGCTTGCGATTGCATGTGACGATCCATGGTAGTGTGAACTGTAAGTCCACCTCGGTAAAGTAAATTTTCTGCTTGAATTCGAGCTTCGTCGACATCGTCTAGTCCACTGTACTCCATTAGTACAGGAATCAATTCTTCGTTGATAACATAATCTACAAAGTATGGATAAGGGTGTTTACGTTCTGACAGATTAGCTAGTATATCTGACAATTCGGTTTTTAATGCCTGATTAAACTCAGTTTCTGTGATGAAATCGTAGGATTTCATTGCATTTAAAACAATCTCTTGTCTTTGTTCGGCCTGATCTGAATTATTATAAGGTGAAAGCTGACTAGGATGTTGTATTATTCCTGCCAAAAGTGCTGACTCTTCAATTGTCAAATCTTCCACATCTTTGTCAAAATAAATTTGGCTACCGGCTTGAATGCCATAGGCATTGTGATTAAAATACACCGAATTATTCAAATAGAACTCAAAAATTTCATCTTTAGTATAAAGTCTTTCCACTTGTAGAGCTAACCAAAGTTCTTGAATTTTGCGTTCTAAATGTTGTTGAGGTGAAAGAAAAGCATTTTTTACTAATTGTTGGGTAATGGTACTACCGCCTTGTGGGCCTCTAAAAGGATTTCCAGTAGTTCTGATGTTAGTAGTTGCTGCCCTTATGATGCCCCTGGGATCGTAACCTCTATGATCGTAAAAATTAACATCTTCAATAGCTAAAAATGCTTGTTGAGTGTGTTCTGGGATACTTTCTAGAGGAACTTCAACTCTATATTGCTCTCTATCTAGTCTTGTAATTAATTCACCGTTTTTATCTAGAATTTCTGATGGCAGAGAAGAATGCATTTTTTCGGGATCGAAATCTGGTGTGTTTTGTATACCGGCAACAAACAATCCTGCCATAACTCCTCCCGATAAAAATATAAGCAATATGATAGTTAACCCGATAATAACAAAAGCTTTTCTTAATTTTCGTTTATTGTTTGTTACTTTCTTGTTTGTTTTTGACCTAGAAATATCTCTAGAACTACGTGAAGACTTACTCGAAAAATTATTTTGGTTATGGACCATTATGATCCCCTCCTTGACAAATTAATTATACCACAAAATGAAGGGATGGAAGATTTTTTTATTTTGCTAAAAATTGTTTATTGTGTTAAAATCACTAATAAAATTTGACAAGTTATTACTTAAACAATAGGCGCTGTTATATTCTGGTGTTGATAGCGCTAGAACTTCAATTTAAACTTCAATTTCACTCTGAGTGCTTGTTTTGATACATCTAAAACTCTCAAAAAGTTGAATTAAAGCTACCTGATCAATTGCTCATCTAAAATATGATCAGCAAATAACCTCCTGTTATTTGGCTTGAATTCTCCTATTTGCTCATTAAGATGTATTATCACAACCGCATAATACGTTCAATTGAAGTTCTATAGCTATCAACACTTAACTTAAACTGAGCCTAACAATAAAAGCTAGGAGGATGTACAATTGGGCCTTCAAAACTACAGTTTATCACGTCAATTGGAAATATTTTGTCATGGTGTAGAAGAAGTGATTTCCAAGGAAGAGTTAAAAACTAAATTACAAAAATCTATTGATGAGAGAAAGCCGCTGAAATTAAAGTTAGGGCTTGACCCATCTGCTCCTGATATTCATTTAGGGCATACTGTTGTACTTAGAAAATTAAAACAACTTCAAGAGATGGGTCACGAGGTCACTATCATTATTGGTGATTTTACTGGAAAGATAGGTGATCCCACGGGCAGAAGTGAAACGAGAAAACAAATGACTGATGAAGAAATTAAAACAAATGCCAAAACTTATCAAGACCAGATGTTTAAAATTTTACATCCGGATAAAACCGAAGTGAAGTTTAACTCTGAATGGTTATCTGAACTTCGCTTTGAAGATATTATTGATCTATCCGCTCATGTTACAGTGGCTAGAATGTTAGAAAGAGAAGATTTCAGCTGGCGTTACAAAAATAATAGACCGATAAGCTTGCATGAATTTTTCTACCCTTTAATGCAGGGGTACGATTCAGTTCATTTAGATACTGATGTGGAACTAGGTGCTACTGAACAAAAGTTCAACTTGCTCATGGGAAGACAGTTACAAAAAGAACGAAGTAAAGATTCTCAAATTGCATTGATGATGCCTATTTTAGTCGGTACAGATGGTGAAAAGAAAATGAGTAAAAGTTTAGGTAACTACATAGGTATTGAAGAAAAGCCTTATGACATGTACGGAAAAACCATGTCAATTCCAGATGAGTTAATTGTTGATTATTTCACTCTGACAACTGATTTATTGCCAGAAGAAGTCAAACAGATA
>CAZKUS010000064.1:0-2840 GCA_964556025.1 uncultured Clostridia bacterium
TCAGCTTTAAAGATTTACAAGACAAATTAGTTGTTACAGTTGAAGATGAGGGAAATGGTTTTGATTGGAGGTATGCTTTAGATAATAAGCGTTTGAATTTAGAAGGTGAGGAAGAACGAGGTAGAGGGATTACCATGACTCAAGTGATATGTAATAGTTTATATTACAATGAAAAAGGTAATAAAGCATTTTTGCTGATTGATAAATCATGAAATATGGGTTGAAGATGGCTGTTTAGAACTAGACAACAAGTGGGAATGGTCTATAAGTCTTTTGTTATCTAAAGAAAAAATCACAGCAAAACTTTTTATAATTATTACTCTTTTTACTGTTAATCAGATCACTAACTTAATTGAAGGAACAGAGGAAGATCAGAATGATATTTTGGTTGAATCAATCGAGGGTAGATTAGAGCAAGAGATTGAAAATACACAAGTTTCAGTTTCTAGTATAGCTAATATTCCTGAAGTACAAGAGACTTTTGCGGGAGAGGATAGGGATAGGCTGGAAAATATGCTTTCGTCTTCTTTTAAATCTGTCGAGGATGAAGTTGCTCAAATGCAATTTCATACAGTAGACTCAGACTCTTTTCTGAGATTGCACATGCCAGAAAGATATGGAGATAGCCTTGCCGATTTTAGAGATACAGTCAACACTGCAAATGAAACTCAAGAAGAAGCGATTGGGATAGAACGAGGTGTTGGTGGATACGGCATTAGAGTGGTAAGCCAATGTTTTACGACGATGAGCATATAGGTTCTTTTGAGTTTGGTTCAGATTTTGGAGAAATCGCCAGTTCCAGTGAAAACACGGATGCAGAGGCAAAGGATTTAACAGATATAGTTAAAGAATTTAAGCTTAAATAACTAACTTGAAAGTATTTTAGAAATTAGAATATTAAATTAGTACAATGGTTTACAATAAGATTCAAATAGCATCTTTAGTTAAGATGTACTATCAACCCTACACAAAATTTGTTCAATCGAAGAGTTAAGCTATCAACAAAAGAATATAACAGCCTTTCATTTAAAAATACATAAAAACATATGTTTGAAACACACTTACGACACAAATCGGGTGGGGAATTTTAATATTCTCTTCCTGATTTTTTTCGTATTAAATAACGATTATATTTTAGGAATTTCTTGAACGGTATATAGCAAGATTATAATTATAATCTTGCTATATATCAAAAAAACAAATAACTGTTTAAACGAAAAGATTGTTATTAAAGAATTGTTAATACATATAGTTGTACAGGGGGTGATTAGGTGAGGCATGAAATATCTAAAGCTATTTTAGGTGGAATAGCTTTATTTTCTATTGCTATAATTTTATATCAAGACTTTCTTATTGAGAATTGGATGTTAATTATTGGTTTAGTTTTAATAGTATTGTCTATAATTTCTTTTTATCTTCAAACAGAAAAATACAAAATCAAGTCAGCAATTAAGGCAACAATAACTAGTACAAACTTATCAGTCAAACGTGAAGATGAAAATTATTACCCTAGAGTAGTTAAATGTGAAGAAAAAAAAGATGGGCATCGTGCAAAAATTAAACTACTTCCAGGTATTTGTGGCCAAGATTTTCAGGATAGAAAACAGTATTTCGATTCAGCTTTACATGGGGAAACATCAATTTCTGAAAAAGATGGATATGTATATATGGAGGTTAAAAAATATAATTGAGTAAGAAAATTAATTTGGGAGGGTTTTGTAGCTTTCTTCAGTTGTCGGTAATATCCTTTTATGACATTGGTTGTATAGATTACTTTACGTATTTTTTGAGAATATTTAAAGTAAGTGGTTAACTAATCCTAGTTGTTCTTTTAGGACTTAATTAAAATGAGATATTTAGTTAAAAAGTCAGCCTTTCTAGTATTGGAAGGCTGACTTTTATTTTGATATCACCTGTAATATTTTGTAAGATGTTTCGTATGGAATATACTATTTGGAACTGTTGCTAGCTATGATACTTTTTCACTTTCCATAATGTAGCTGCATAAATCCACTACTCTTGAAGAATATGCCCATTCATTATCATACCAAGCAATAACTTTTATCATATTATGGCCAACTTTCATGGTGCTTGGACCGTCAATTACTGCAGAATAAGAGTTTCCTGTATAATCTGCCGATACCAGAGGCAAATCAGTGTAGTTTAAAATACCTTGGAAATTTTCATGTGTAGATGCCATCTCGAAAGCTTTGTTCACCTCAGCTTCACTGGTATCAGTGGATAAAGTAGCAACTAAGTCCACTGTTGAAACTGTAGGTGTGGGAATTCTAAAGCTCATTCCATCTATTTTTCCTTCCATCTCAGGTATTACTTTGGAAACGGCTTTAGCCGCACCGGTAGAGGTAGGAATGATTGATAAATTTGCAGCTCTAGCTCTTCTAGGGTCGTCGTGAGTTCCATCTAAAAGCATCTGATCTTTTGTGTAAGAGTGAACTGTTGTCATCATAGCTTTTTCAACACCAAACTTGTCGTTTAAAACTTTAACTATTGGAGCAAGGCAGTTAGTAGTACATGAAGCATTAGAAATTATGTGATGATTGAATGGATCATAAGTATCGTGATTAACACCCATTACTATAGTGTTATCTTCGTTCTTCCCAGGTGCTGTTACGACAACTTTTTTCACGCTACCTTTCAGATGTTTAGCTGCTTGTTGTCTTTCTCTAAACTTACCAGTGGCTTCAACAATGACTTCTGCACCGTAATCCTGCCAATTTAACTTGGCAGGATCTCTATTGTTTAGTAAAGCAATCTTTTGATTATTTATTTCTAGTGAGTTAGAGTTGGCTTTAATATTTGCCGGGAATTGACCGTAAACT
>CAZKUS010000064.1:2850-9444 GCA_964556025.1 uncultured Clostridia bacterium
ATGTGCTAATAATTCAGGTTCACGGCTGCTGTTTATAGCGACTATTTGAATATCATTTCGCTGAACAGCAATCCTTAATACAGCTCGAGCAATTCTTCCAACTCCGTTGATACCAATTTTTGTTACCATGTAATGATCCTCCCCTTTGTTTTAATTCAGTTTAATTTGAATATAAATAGTAATAAAATTTTCAATCGAACGAATTATGTGTTTCAGAAGTTTAGACAATTTCTATAGCAACAAATTGTGCTTTACATGGATCAATTAACAGAGTAGAATGAATAATGTACATAAATTTTAATTCAATAAAGTTGCAATGGTCACAAAATGTCCCAGCGGGGCATGGTTGTCCCAGTAAGTGCAAAAAAATAACAACTCGATTGAGTTTTTTTATCTTCATTTATATAATATTATATTTTTTTCAAAATATCAACAGATAAAAATATATACCAAATTTTGCAATAGTTGTTTTATTGCTTTATAATGAACTTGACTTAATTTGACCGATTAAAAAAATAGATAAATAAAGGGAAGTAAGGACTTCTAAAAACCAGTGAGGTGATTCGTTTGGTAAACGATATACTCAGAGCCATGCCGTCAGTTAATGAACTATTGGAAAACACGCAGCTAACTAAGTATTTACAAAATCTCGATCGCAGCTATTTAGTAGAGGTTATTAGAGAAGAACAAGAGAGTTTGCGTCAAGAAATAATTGAATCTAAAACTTCTCTGTTGACCGATCTCTCTGGTGAATTCCAACATGGTGGTACTCAACAGCTGAGAACTGTGTTGACTGATATAATAATTGACAGAACAGAAAAAACACTTTCTATGAAAGTCGATCCCAGCTTGCACAGAGTTATCAACTGTTCCGGTACTGTTTTACACACCAACTTAGGACGTGCCCCATTATCTTCCGATATAATGTCCGATACTGTGGAGACTGTTACAGGTTATAGTAATTTGGAATTTGATTTGGAAGAAGGGAAAAGGGGAAGTCGCTACAGTCATTTGGAAGAATTACTGACAACTCTAACAGGTGCTGAAAGTGCTTTGGCAGTTAATAATAATGCAGCAGCCGTTTTGCTCGCTTTAAAAGCTCTAGCTAGTGAGAGGGAAGTAATCGTGTCGCGAGGAGAGCAGGTAGAGATAGGTGGAAGTTTTCGGATACCCGAAGTTATGAAGCAAAGTGGAGCACAATTAGTGGAAGTAGGTACTACTAATAAAACCCATCTTCAAGATTATGAACAGGCAATAACCGAACAAACTGGACTTATTTTGAAAGTGCATACTTCTAATTACAGAATTGTCGGCTTTACAGACAGTGTCTCCAGACAAGAGTTGGTGGAAATGGCTCATGCTCACGGATTATATGTTATGGAAGATTTAGGAAGCGGCTTGTTGTTGGATTTGAATCAGTACGGCTTGACTGATGAGCCGACTATAAAAGAAGTTATTGAAGCAGGGGTAGATTTGGTGACTTTTAGTGGTGATAAATTATTAGGAGGACCCCAAGCTGGAATTATAGCAGGCAAGAAAGAACTTATTGATATGCTGAAGCGGGATCAATTGACTAGAGCTCTTCGCATGGGGAAACTATCCATTAAAGCTCTGGAAGAAACTCTGCGCTTGTATTTAGAACCTGAGACTGCAGTGAAAAAAGTACCTGTATTGAATATGCTTACTCAAACAGAATCGAGTATTAAAGGTAAGGCCCACACATTGTATCAGAGTATTAAAAAAACACTTCCCGCTGATAAGTTCTCAGTTACTCTGGAAGAAGACGTTTCTCAAGTGGGGGGAGGAGCCATGCCTGGCAAGGAACTTTCCACTTGGACAGTGGTTATTTATGAAACTAATTCTATTGAAAATACTAACTCAACTGGCGATAAAAATAGAAATGACGGGATTGAAACTGTCAGAGACTTGTGGAGTGTATTGAGAGATCAAAAACCTCCAATAATAACTAGGATACAAAAAGAACGTTTATCTTTAGATCCCAGAACGATTTCAACTGAAGAATTAGAAATAATTCGTGATAAGATAAATAAAATTTTCTCAGAGGAGTGATAATGTGAAAAGTAAATTAATTTGGAAAGAAAATATGGCCTTTTACGGTGAAGGGGAAAATAGCCCTAATCAAGTAGTTTTGGATGCTGGTAAAGGGGCAGGAGGGAATGAAGAAGGACCCTCACCTATGGAACTTTTGTTGTTGAGCCTGGCTGGTTGCGCCAGTATGGATATTAAGGTAGTTTTAAATAAAAGACGAAAACAGTTGGATGACTATTGGGTGGAAATTACTGGTGAAAGAAGAGATGAACCTCCCAAATACTATGAATCAATTCATATGAGTTTCCATTTTAAAGGGGAAGACCTTACTGATAAAGAGGTATCAAGAGCCATAGAATTGTCTGAAACTACCTACTGTTCAGTTTGGAATAATTTTGACCCTGACAAAACTAAAATTACTTATGATTATGTAATCCATGAGTAAGCTTCATTAGAAAGAAAAAAATGTTTAGCTTTATGTTGATATTTAAGGTGGCGATTTGCCACCTTTTTTAATGTTGGTGATAATATATTTTATAGAATCTTTTTGGCAAAATAGGTGAATAATACGAAGAGCAAACAGCTGAAAATAATGATTTGGAGATTGTTTTTGGAAACATATATGAAAAGGAGTTGCTTGCAAGTGAATTGGAGATTAGCTTTAAAAGCTGTGAGACCTTTCGCTTTCCCCACATCTATATTTCCAATTACCATAGGGTCATTCTTTTACTGGGGAACCCTCTCTAATACTATTGATTGGCCGTTATTTATATTAACCTTGCTGTGTGGGGTATCAATTCATGCGGGAACAAACCTAAATAACGATTATTGGGATTATCTCAAGGGAGTTGACAGCTCGCAATCTTTTGGTTCGAGTAAAATGCTCCCGTTAAAGCTGCTACTCCCAAAACAAGTAAAAAATCTAGTAGTTTTATTATTTGTGATAGCTTTGGGTTTGGGAATATTGTTGGGCATACTTTCTGATTATCGAGTGAGTTTAATAGCTTTACTGGGAATATTATCAGGTTACTACTATACTGCTCCTCCAATACAATTCAAATATAGGGGGTTAGGGCCGATATTGGTTTTTATTATGAAGGGACCTTTAATGATTCTAGTTGGGGGAATGGTTCAGAACTCTCAATGGAGTACAGATTTACTTGCCCTTAGTTTCCCCATCGGCTGTTTAGTATCATTGATTTTACAAGCAAATGATATTCGTGATATGTATTGGGATAACTGTGGCGGAATTACTACCATGGCTTTGTATTTAGGCAAAGAACTGGCAGTTACTGTGTTTTCCTTTATGGGGTCAATGGTTTTTATAGCAATACCTATCTTAGTTTGGCTTGAGATGCTGTCATGGATAGCCCTGCTAACCTGGATGTTTCTTCCGAGTTTTTTAGCTTTGAATGTGAGAATCAACAAGGGGACGGCCGAACAGTTGTTGAATATTGATATTCAGATGACAAAACTGTATTCAAGTGTTTGTTTAATAATATTGCTGTCAGCTATTATTTGAATTGAAATGGGGTGGAAATATGCGTGCACCGGAGGATTTGTATAAAGATGTACTAGATGCTTTAGATGAAGGAGTGCATGTTATAGATCGTGAAGGTAATACTGTTTTTTATAATCGGCAAATGGGTGAATTGGAAGGAATGGACTCAGGGCAAGTAGTAGGAAAACCTTTGTTGGAAGTGTTTCCCTGCTTGAGCCCTGAAACAAGTACCCTGTTAAAAGTATTGGAAACAGGAGCAGCCATTAAGAATCGAGTACAGACATATTTGACAATTAGTGGGAAACAGGTAACTACTGTAAACAGCAGTTACCCAATTAAGATCAATGACCGAACAATTGCTGCTTGTGAAATTGCTAAAGATATAACTGATTTAGAGAATATGAATGAAGAAATTTTGGAACTAAAACAGAGGATTATTCCTGCTAATGATCAGTTTGAACAAACAGATGGATTATCTACTTTGATAATTGGGAATAGTGACAAAATAAAAAATGCTATTGATTATACGCGTAAAATAGCAAACCCTTCTTCAAATGTGCTTATATTTGGGGAAACAGGGACCGGGAAAGAGCTATTTGCGAAAGAAATTCATCGCATGAGTCAGCGAAGAGATAAACCGTTTATTACTCAAAACTGCGCTGCTTTGCCTGAAGATTTGGTAGAAGGAATTCTTTTTGGGACTGTAAAAGGAGGCTTTACTGGAGCAGTAAATCGTCCAGGTCTTTTTCAGCAAGCCCATAAAGGTACAATGCTTTTAGATGAAATTCATACACTGCCATTACATTTACAAGCTAAACTTCTGCGAGTTTTAGAAGAGGGAGAAGTAAGACCAGTTGGTGGTAAAGGAGAGCAAAAAGTTGATGTTAGAGTAATTACTACTATGAACACGGACCCGATAAAAGCCATGGAAGATGAAAAACTTAGACCCGATCTGTACTACCGAGTAAGCATTGTCAATGTATTTTTGCCACCATTGAGGAATAGAAAAGAAGATATTATGCCATTAATTGATTTTTTTCTCAAAAATTACCAAGAAAAATTTCAAAAGGAGATAGCAGGATTTGATGGCGATTTAATGCAAAAATTGATTGATTACTCTTGGCCAGGAAATGTCAGAGAATTAGAACATGCAGTGGAGGCGGCAATGAATGTAGTTGAATCGGGAGAGAAAATTACATTTTACCATTTGCCTCCTTTATTACAACAAAACCTTAACAAAATAGATCTAGAGGAAAAGGTGATATCGGATTCCAACTTAGCTAAACGGGAAGGTGGAGTGTTTAAAGGTACTGAAGAAGATGATTATAGTATAGAGACATTACCTGACAAATTGGAGCGGATTGAGAGAGATATGATTGCTAAACAATTGAAACAAAATTATGGTAATATTTCCCAAACTGCTGAGCTATTAGGTATTAGTAGACAAGCATTACAGTATAAAATCAGGAAATATAAATTAGAGTAATCGATGCAAAATATTTTTCTTGTGACAAATAATTTTACACAAATCTGATATTCAATAGTAATAAATTTTTTATGCGAGTCTAAAAATACGGTTATGGCAATCTTGAGGCTTTTTGGCACAATTCTTGCTAGTTATTACATCGAAAGAAAACATCGTAAGCGATGAAAATTTGAGAGTACATTACATTCAGGAGGTGTTCGAGTAGATGGAAAATATCAAAGTGTTAGTCAGAGGATTAGGTGCCATGGGTTCTGGAATGGCTAAAATGGTTATGGAAAAAGAAGGATTGGATTTAGTAGGTGGTGTAGCTGGTCGCCCGAATAAAGTAGGGAAGGATTTGGGTGAATTAGTAGGAGGAGAAGCTATCGATGTGTATGTTAACGATGATTTGATGGTGGAAATAGGTGAAAAACAACCAGATATTGTACTACAAGCCAATACTTCTTTTACTAAAGATGCTTATCCTGAAATAAAACAGATTATAGAACAGGGTGTTAATGTAATTTCCATTGCTGAAGAAATGGCTTATCCGTGGGTGCAAGAACCGGAAATAGCTCAAGAAATGGATGAACTGGCCAAGAAAAATGAAGTTACTGTATTGGGTACTGGTGTTAATCCCGGTTTTGTATTGGATACCTTGATTATAGCATTGACTGGTGGATCAATTAATGTGGATAGCATTGAAGCTTCTAGGGTAAATGATCTGTCTCCTTTTGGAGCTACAGTAATGAGAACCCAAGGAGTTGGGACCACGGTTGAGGAATTTAATAAAGGTGTAGAATCTGGAGAGATTGTAGGGCATGTGGGTTTCCCTGAAAGTATTAACATGATAGCCGATGCTTTGGCGATTGAACTGGATGATATTGTTCAAACTAGAGAGCCCATTATATCAGAAACTTATCGGGAAACTGAACATGTGAAAGTAGAACCAGGTATGGTGGCCGGCTGTAGACATATAGGAAAAGGTTTGAAAGACGGTCAGGAGTTGATTGTGTTAGAACATCCTCAACAAATACATCCTCAAAAAGAAGGTGTGGATACTGGAGACTATATCTACATTAAAGGAACCCCGGAAATTAATATGTCTATTAATCCGGAAGTTCCTGGTGGAATAGGTACTATAGCTACCGCGGTTAATATGGTGCCCATGGTAGTATCAGGTGCTGAAGGGTTATTGTCTATGAAAGATCTACCTGTACCCAGGGCAATTGTCGGAGATGTACAAAAATTACAGGGAGGTAGATAAGATGACTTTGCCAGCTAAGCAGGGAGATTGGGTGCAGATTCATAATATTGTACTGTCACCAGAACAACGTTCTGAAAATCTTCCCCAAGAGACTAGAGAAGTACCTTTGGAAATGTGGGTGAAAGGATTTTTAGTAGATGAATCTGCCAAAATTGGTGATGAAGTGGAAATAGAAACAGTGATAGGAAGAAAAGTTAAGGGTGAATTGGTAACGATCTCACCGGGTTATCATCACGATTTTGGCGTTCCCCCGAAAGAACTGCTATCAGTTGGAAAAGAACTAAGAGAGCGCCTGAAGGAGGTGGGCTACGG
>CAZKUS010000065.1:0-9285 GCA_964556025.1 uncultured Clostridia bacterium
GTTAAGCTAAAAATAAAGTAGTTAAAGCAGTTAAAGTGATTAGTATCTGTATTGGTTGCATTAAATATTTATGTTGATAATGTAAAATTTGTTGTTTGCTTTGTTAAGTATTATTTATGAAATACAATAATTTAATTGGGGTGATTATTTTGAGTCAAGATCGAAAAGAACAAGCATTAAAAATGCACAGAGACAACAGTGGGAAAATTGAAGTTACCAGTAAAGTGCCTGTAAAAAACAATGAAGACTTGGCATTAGCTTACACGCCGGGAGTAGCAGAACCTTGTAAAGAGATAGCTGAGAATACTGAAAAAATATGGGAATACACCAATAGGGGTAACCAAGTGGCTGTAGTTACTGATGGTTCAGCTGTGTTGGGACTGGGTGATATCGGACCGGAAGCGTCCACCCCGGTTATGGAAGGGAAAGCAGTGCTATTTAAAGAATTTGCCGGTGTAGACGGATTTCCAATTTGTCTAGACACACAAGATGTAGATGAGATAGTGAAAACTGTAAAACTTATGGCTCCTACCTGGGGCGGAATAAATTTGGAAGACATTAGTGCGCCACGCTGTTTTGAAATTGAAGATCGGCTGAAAGAGGAAACAGATATTCCTATTTTCCACGATGATCAGCACGGGACAGCTGTGGTAGCTGCAGCAGGAGTTATCAATGCGGCGAAAAACGTGGGCAAAAATCTTTCGGATTTAAAAGTGGTAGTAAATGGAGCTGGAGCGGGAGGAATGGCTGTAGCTCAAATTTTCTTGGACTTAGAAGTAGAAGATGTGATAATTTGTGATTCGAGCGGCATTATTTACGAAGACAGACAGCACAAAATGAACTGGAAAAAGCAAGAGATGGCTAAAGTTACTAACAAACAAGGTAAACGCGGAGACTTGGCAGAAGCACTGAAAGACACCGATGCTTTTTTAGGAGTGTCAGTGCCTGAAACTGTTACTAAAGAAATGGTAGCCACAATGAATCAAGATGCTATTGTTTTAGCCATGGCAAATCCCATCCCAGAAATATATCCCGATGAAGCAAAAGCAGGTGGAGCAAAAGTGATTGGAACCGGGAGAAGCGATTTCCCAAATCAGGTCAACAATGCTCTGGCATTTCCGGGGATATTTAGAGGGGCTTTGGATGTACAGGCCAAAGATATTGATGAAAATATGAAAGTGGCTGCTGCGTATGCCATTGCTAATCTAATTCCTGAAGATCAATTGACTCCGGAGTATGTAATTCCAGACCCATTTAATCAGGGTGTGGTAAAAGAAGTAGCCAAATCTGTGGCTGATGCTGCAGAAAAAGCGGGTTTAGCCCGTAAGTCTTTACAAAACTAAATGGACAACGATTTTGATGTTTGATCATCGTTGGTGTATAATAAACACGATGTAGTTGTGATAAAAAGGAGTTAAATGTGTACTATTATATTTTACTTTATCTGTTTAATATAATAGTGCCTATTAGAAAGGTAGATACCTTTGCTGCGAGATTTTTGGCGTCCTATCGAAAACAAAATATTTTTGCTGACTTTGATTATAGTAGTAATAACTCTACTGGTAATGGCAATAATTGTTGAACAAACCCTGGTGAACAGTTATAAAGGAGAACTGGGCACCAGGGCTCTTAACATTGCTGATTCAGTTGCCAGTATTCCCACTGTTCAAGATAATGTAGGAGATGAACAAGGGCATGAAAAAATTCAACCTTTAACAGAAGATATAAGAGAACAAACAGGTACTGAATTTGTAGTAGTAATAGATAATGAACAAAGACGCTACTCTCATCCCGTAGAATCACGCATAGGTGAAGAATTCGTCGGAGGGGATGCGGAAAAAGCCCTTGAAGGAGAAAGCTATCTGTCACAAGCTGAAGGCACTTTAGGTCCATCATTGAGAGGTTTAACTCCTATACTCGATAAACAGGGAGAACAGGTAGGTGCGGTGGCTGTCGGTATTCTTTTAGACGATGTCAATGATGCTTTATGGCAGCTTCGTCAGTGGATTATTTTGGCCATTTTATTTGCTCTTATACTTGGTAGTATCGGATCGAAAACTTTAGCAAATAAAATAAAACGAGAAATGTTTGGAATGGAACCTGCAGAGATAGCGCAAACTGTCAGTGAAAAAGAAGGAATACTTCAATCTGTTAAAGAAGGCATTATTGCTGTAGATGATCAAGGAAAAATCAATTTTGTCAATCAGAAAGCCACAGAAATGTTGGGAGTGGAAAATCAAGATTTAATCGGCCACTATGCTCGGGAATTAGTACCTAATTCTAGACTAGACCAGATTATTGCCAGTGGAGAGTCGGAATTTGACAGGGAACAGAGTATTGGTGAAAATCTCAATATCATGACTAATAGAGTTCCTGTGAAAGTTGATGGACAAGTAGTAGGAGCCATTGCCAGCTTTAGAGATATGAGTGAAGTACATGAAATGGCAGAACAACTGACAGGTGTAAGAAACTACGTGGAGGCTTTGAGAGCCAATAATCACGAATTTTCCAATAAATTACACACTATTCTGGGTTTGATTCAATTACAAGAATATGACCGGGTGGTTGACTATATTACAGAAGTTAGTGATGATTACCAGAATATAGTGAATTTTATTACTAGAAGAATTAAAGACCCTGCTGTAGGAGGGCTCTTGATTGGAAAATACAGCCGTTCTGATGAACAAGGAATAAAATTTTCTTTGGATGATAACAGTAATTTAGAGAGGCTTTCTCATCAAGACAGCAACAATCTGGTAGTAATCATTGGTAATTTAATTGAAAATGCCATAGATGCACTAGAAGACGCTCGAATATCAGATAAAATTTTACATGTATCAATCACCAGCTCAAACGAAGGTGTATGCATACAAGTTGAAGACAATGGACCGGGGATCTCCGAAAGTGTCAAAAATGAAATTTTTACTAGAGGAATAACTACTAAAAATGGTGACAGTGGTTATGGTTTGTTTCTGGTAAAGGAAAAAGTGGATCTTTACCGAGGAAATGTGAGTTTTGCCACTTCCTCAATAGGTACTACATTTCATGTTTGGCTTCCCGTGACTGGAGGGGAAAAAAGTGGATGAACTGATACAAGTCATGTTAGTGGAAGATGATCCTATGGTGTTAGAAATAAATGAAAAGTACATTTCATCAGTAGAGGGCTTTCAAGTAGTTTCTGTGCATGAAAATGGTATCAAGGCTTTAGAAGAAATAGCCGCAGGGACGGAAGTACAATTAGCTGTTTTGGATATTTTTATGCCTCAATTGGATGGAATCGAGACACTAAAAGAAATAAGGAAAAATAATTATGATATTGACATAATTGTGGTTAGTGCTGCTAAAGAAAATAACTATATCAAAGAAAGTCTTCGCTATGGTGCTTTCGATTATATAGTCAAACCTTTCAAATTTGAACGCTTAAAAAATTCTCTTATAAAGTATAAAGTGACTCACAACAAAATTGGTAAAACTGGTGAAAGCTTAACACAGACAGACATTGATCAATTAATGCCTATCACAGGGGATCAAAATATAGAATCAGAGGGACTTCCTAAAGGGATTCAAGCTCCTACACTAAGATTGATAATACAACAATTACAAAAAGAAGACTGCCCTTGCTCGGCTCAAGAAATTGCTGATGCTATGGGGACATCAAGGGTAACAGCTCGTAGGTATCTTGAGTATTTATTGGAATTGGGGCGGGTTCAGGTTGTCACAGAATACCGGGATGTGGGTAGACCACAAAATTTGTATACTTTAATTTTGGATTAATGATTGCCGCTGTAAATAAGCGGCTTTTTTTGTTATAGCTCACTGTTGATAACTTAAAATATCAATTTCACCATGAACAAAATAAACGAAAAGGTTCAATATATTCATTTTATTGTGATTAGTACGGATCAACCTTATAATTAACATGAGCAAGCATAATTCGACATTTCGACAGTTCGACAAAATTATTAGAAAGGTGTGAATTATCAATGAGTAATGACAAGTCAGAATTTAAGATTCAAAATTTGCCGGCATGGTTATTCGGGATAGCGTTTGTAGTTGTTATTGTAGCTATGTTTTTTGATGCTCTTCCGGATAATATGATCGGTGCCTTTGCAGTTATGATCGCTATTGGTGGAGTGATGGGACTAATAGGTAGTAGAGTCCCTATTTTGAAAGATTACCTGGGAGGTCCGCCTATAGTAGCCATTTTTGGTACTGCGGCTTTGGATTTTTATGGTATTATACCTTCCGGTTCAGCAAACACTGTTGCAGAGTTTATGAATGAAGGTGGATTTTTAGCATTTTATATTGCTGCACTAATAACAGGTAGTATTTTGGGTATGGATTCTAAATTACTCGTATATGCAGGAGCGCGCTACGCTTTACCACTTTTCGCTGGATTATTCGGTAGCATGATTTTGGTAGGGATTGTCGGTGGCTTAATTGGTTATGGTTGGCAAGATGCTATTGCTTATTTGGCCATGCCCATTATGGGTGGTGGCATGGGTGCCGGAGCTGTGCCTATGTCGGAAATTTACAGTGAGTTTTTAGGGGTAGAAGTATCAGAAGTATTGTCAATATTAGTACCAGCTCTGGCCTTAGGTAATTTGTTTGCCATAGTAACAGCAGGACTATTGAATCAGCTAGGAAAAGTTCGCCCTAGCTTAACTGGAGAAGGTCAGCTTATCAAGGGGTCGGAGTATCATCACGAAGAAGAGGAAGAAGAGGCACCTAAATTAAGCTTAATGGGAGCAGGTCTATTTTTATCCACAGTATTTTTTGTCTTCGGTGTATTACTAAACCAAATTATAGAGCCGATTCATGCTTATGCTTTGATGATTTTGACGGTTGCCATTTGTAAAGTGTCAGGATTGATTCCCGCTGAATTAGAGAAGGGAGCTAATCACTGGTATAAGTTTATTGCCGGTAACTTGACCCTAGCTCTGTTGGTAGGTATAGGTATTGAATATACAGATATGGGAGACGTTTTAGCAGCATTATCAATTGAATACGTAGTTTTAGTTCTTATGGTAATCATTGGTGCTACTTTGGGTGCTGGAGCTGGAGGCTATATGGTAGGATTCAATGCTATCGAGTCAGCACTTACTGCGGGACTTTGCATGGCTAATATGGGTGGTACAGGTGATGTGGCAGTTCTGTCAGCATCAGATCGAATGAGTTTAATGCCCTTTGCTCAGATATCTTCTCGCTTAGGTGGAGCTTTGATGCTGATAGTTGCCAGCACAATCATACCGTTTATCTTTTGACACTAAATTAATGAGTTGTTCAAACTGAATTAATAAATAATGATTTCATATAACTACCAGGCCGGATTCTATTTTTGATATCCGGCCTGAATTTTAAAGGGAGTTGATTAATATGACGAGTGCTCGTGAAATGAGAATTTTAGCACCTACAGCTATATTGGGCTACGGTTTTCCTGAAGAAAATTTTCAGCGCGGCTTGCAGGAAAATCCCCATGCCATAGCAGTAGATGCTGGTTCTGTTGATCCCGGCCCCTATTACTTGGGAAAAGGTAAATCGTTCACCAATAGAGCCGGTGTTAAAAGAGATTTACGGCTGATGCTAATAGCGGCAATGGAGTATGAAATTCCTGTTTTGATTGGAAGTGCTGGTGGTGCTGGAGGGACCCCTCATTTGAACTGGACTGTGAAGATTATAGAAGAAATTGCTAGAGAAGAGAACATGACTTTTCCCATGGCTACTATTGATACGGAAATGAATAGAGATTGGCTGGTAGAACAGCACAACAAAGGAGCCATTACTGAACTGAGTCAAGTAGAAGCTATAACAGAGCAAGAGTTACTGAATTCGGAACGAGTTGTCGCACAGATTGGAGATGCTCCCTTTCAAAACGCCCTACAGCAAGGAGCAAAAGTTATAGTATCCGGAAGGGCATATGACCCGGCCATGTTTGCAGCTTTGCCCTTGATGGAAGACTATCCTGCTGGACTTGCATATCACATGGGTAAAATATTAGAATGTGCCGCCATCGCCTCACAACCTGGCAGTGGTAGAGATGTGATGTTGGGTGTTTTACGAGATGACGAATTTTTATTGAAACCGACCAGCCCTAATAGAAAATGCACGGTCCAATCAGTGGCAGCCCATACCTTATATGAGAAATCAGATCCTTACAAACTATACGGTCCCGGTGGGTATTTGGACTTGGAGAATACTGAATATCACCAGTTAACAGAAGATACAGTCAAAGTAACTGGAACCCAGTTCGTTCCTGAAGAAAGTAAAACTGTAAAACTGGAAGGAGCTAAACTGACAGGTTACAGGACTATATCAATTGCTGGAACTAGAGATCCCATTATGATTGAACAGATAGATGAGATCACAGAACAAATTAAAGAAGCCGTTAAAGACAATTTTCAAAGAGAGCAATTAGTTGAGGGTAAAGACTACAACTTGACATTCAGATTATACGGTAAAAACGGAGTTATGGGGCCATTAGAACCGGAACAAGATCATGTTCCTCTAGAAATAGGTATTGTGATAGAGACTGTAGCCAAAGACCAAGACTTAGCTGATACCATTACCAGCTATGCCAGGTCTACCATGCTGCACTACGGTTATGAAAATAGAATTTCTACAGCAGGAAATTTGGCATTTCCCTATTCTCCTTCAGATATACCTTGTGGAGAAGTGTACGAATTCAATGTTCACCATCTTTTGGACTTGTCTGATGGTGAAAAAGAAGGAGAACTGTTTTATCCTCAATTTAAGGAGGTGGCCCCTGATGACAGAAAATAAAACTAATTTACTAACATCTCTGGCCAAAGTGATCAGGAGTAAAAATGCCGGACCGTATGAATTGACTTTTGATATTATTTTTAACGACGATTCAGCTATGGAGAAAGTGAAAAACAGTGGAGTGATAACTAAAGAGTTAATTGCAGATTTGTATAAAATATCCACATCAGATGTACTAAAACTAGTCTATTTTCCGCCTGCCAATGCTTTAAAAATAACTATTAAACGTCCGACACCTGCGGGAAGTTTACAGGATACTGATGTATATGGAGCTCAACAGCATGCACCGCTATTGAATATAAAAATTAGTTAGTTATTAACTGATTGGGTATCTATTTTAGAAATTGTTGCTAATTTGTCCGATACTGGTTCGCTAGTATCGGTTTTTTTATGCTGCTGAGTTCAATCATAATTTAAATGTGATCTAATAGCGCCAGCTATAAGAAGTATCTTTTATCTAATATAGAAATGTGCTAGAATGTAGCAAACTTTTAAATTAGGCGCTGTTATATTCTGTTGTTGCTATCAACATTCAACTTTAACATAGCCTTGAGAAAATTGATAAAATAACCAGCTTAGGGGTGGTTTTATGGCTGATCAAGAGCTTGAAAATATCCAAACACAGGTGGAGCAGATTATAACTAATCCTCAGCTCACATATCATCAGAAAAAACATCAACTTGCTCAATATGCAGAATCTTTATTAGATTATCCTGCCATAAGGGAAGAAGCTAATAAAGCTATGAAAGATGGCGTGATATGTGATTTATTTGAAGGGCATGCCCCGTATCGACCGCGCTATATTTTACCAGATTATAAAAAAGCTATTGATAATGGCAGTGAGTTTTTAGAACTCTCTGCTCCTGAAAACTTAGATGAAGCTATAAATTTTCTAACAATACTGTACAGTTATGTCCCTTCCATTACAGGGTGTCCTGTCTATTTAGGGGATCTAGACCAATTACTAGAACCATTTTGTCAAAAACAATCCGATGAAGAATTAAAAGCTAAGATAAAATTGTTTTTAACAAGTATAGATAGACTACTCCCCGATGGATTTACTCATGCTAATTTGGGGCCTGAAGAGACTCGAGTGGGTAAAATTATTTTGCAGGCTGAGCGAGAACTTAAACAAGTTGTTCCTAATCTCACCATGAAATACCATCCTGAAACAAGCAGTGAAGATTTTCTATTAGAGGGGATTAAAACTGTTTTTGAAGTGGGTAAACCACATTTTGCTAATCACAATATGATGGTGAATGATTTAGGCGAACAGTACGGAGTAGCCAGCTGTTATAATTCGCTTAGACAAGGTGGGGGTGCCCATACCCTTGTGCGGTTAAACTTAAAAAAAGCAGCTGAAAAGCATTATGGAGATCTGGACAGTTTTCTTTCCGATACTTTAGAAAACTATGTGAAGTTAACCTTAGAAGTTATTGAAGCTAGGGCGAAATACTTGGTAGAGAGATCAGGGTTTTTTCAAAATGATTTCTTAGTTACAGAAGGATTTGTCAGTTTGGAAAATTTCAGCTCAATGTTAGGTATATTTGGATTGAACGAATGTGTGGAAACATTACTTTGCAAAAATGGTGGGACAGGCAAGTACGGTTATAATGCCAATGCCAATGAATTGGCATATCAAATAACCACTATTATCGAGCAAATTATAGACATGAATCCAGTCGACTATGCCACTGGTAATAATGGCAAGGTTATGTTCCACTCTCAATCGGGTATAGATTTGGATGAAGATACTACTCCGGGTACACGCTTAGAGCCTGGCCAAGAACCGGAACTTATTCAACATATTCAAACTGTTGTTCCCCATCACAATAAGTTTGTGGCTGGGATTAGCGATATCTTTCACTTTGACAGTACTATTAAGCGCAATCCTGAAGCAGTAGCCGATATTATTAAAGGTGCATTTCAGCAAGGAATGAGAGAATTTACTTTCAATATCAGTGATGGCGAATTTGTCAGAATAACTGGTTATTTGGTGCGAAGGTCTGATGTTGAAAAATACAAGACCGGAAAAGGTCATCGCTATTCTACAACTCCTTTAGGTGAAGGAGCTATTAGTAAAAAAGGAGTATTAGACAGAAAGCAGAGGATGATTGATTATGGAGGATGATTGATTATGGACGAAAACAATGCAGTGATTAACAGGGTGATTAATTTCAGCGCAGTAGATGGTCCTGGAAACCGTCAGGTAGTTTTTGTGCAAGGTTGTAATTTCCGCTGTATAAATTGTCATAACCCTCAAACCATGGGGAAATGTTCTGGTATACGAGCATGTGGAATTTGTTTGGATGCTTGCCAGCATGGAGCTCTGACTTTAGAAAGAATCACATTAGAAAATTGCCGTGGATGTGATGCTTGTATAGAAGCCTGTCCTAATTATGCTGATCCACGCACAGTAGAATTATCTCCTAGTGAACTATGGGATCGCCACACTTCTTTTGTATCACCTTTTATATCGGGGATTACTTTGTCAGGAGGGGAAGC
>CAZKUS010000066.1:0-996 GCA_964556025.1 uncultured Clostridia bacterium
AATATTACTAAATCGAAACAACTCATGTTGGCAGATGCTACAACTTCTGGAGGATTGTTGATTGCAGTACCTGAACAAAAAGCAGAGAAAGTGGCGAAATCACTACAAGAAGCAGGATGCCTGGCATATAATCAGATTGGCAAAGTTTATTCCAAATCTAAAGAAAACGCCCGTATAACGATTACATGAAACTAAAAGCGCATTTCCCTTTCTGCGAGGCCGGGAAATGCGCTTATTTTAGATGTATTAAACTTAAGCATTTAAGTGAGATTAATATTAATCTTTATGAAAGGTAAACTACTCTTGATGCCAAAGAAGGTTTTCAATATCCGCATAATTTCTAATCAGGACTGCAGTAATAATTCCCCAAATCATATATACTATATAGACCTGAGCTATGGTTAATGCATCTGGGATAATCATGCTGGGTTCAGGAAACAATCTTGCTAAGATGTAGAATTGAAACATGGCATTGACAATTCCCACACCGCCGCCTTTAATAACGGGATGATCACTTCCTGTTATTTTTAATGTTAACAGTATAAGAGTAGAGAAAGCTACTCCAGCTACAAAAGTTCCCACTGTACCGATGGCCAACTCAAAGGTACTGACCTCCATTCTTCCAGTAAGTAGTCTGGTGTGAAATAGAGAGGGATTCTGTTGGATAATATCAGTCAAAAATAAAGTCCAACTTATTATCATTTGCACAATGGTCGCGATACCACCAGTTACCAATATAGTAATAACTGAATCTTCAAGTTTTGTCTTAATCTTCATAGACTATCTCACATCCTCTTAATTTGTGTCCTTTGATTATATAACTTATCATGTGTTTTCTAAATTTGAATTATGTATATTGATTTGGCATCATTATGAACTATCTAGATACTAAATCTTGAATAACAGGAATTAATAGTTTAGAATAATATCTAATATATTTAATATATCTCTAATGACATTTTAAATTGATCTAAAAATTTAAGCTCAGTTTAAGTG
>CAZKUS010000066.1:1006-8833 GCA_964556025.1 uncultured Clostridia bacterium
AACAGAATATAACAGTACCAAAATTTAAAGAAAGGATGACAAATATTGAGAGTAGCATTAATTGCCCATGATAGTAAAAAAGAAGAGATCCTTCATTTTGTGAAAACTCATCAAATTATTTTTGCCAGACATGAATTGGTTGCTACTAAAAGTACTGGAACTATGATTCAGGAACATACAGGGTTACAGGTTCTTTGTCATTTATCGGGCCCCCTAGGAGGCGATCAACAAGTAGGAAGTGAAATAGCTACGGGGAATGTGGACTTAGTTTTTTTTCTAAGAGATCCTTTGACAGCACAACCCCATGAACCTGATATTACAGCTTTGTTGAGAATATGTGATGTACATAATATCCCTGTAGCAACTAATTTATCTACTGCTAAGATTTTGATAGACTGTGTATTAGCTAAATAAATATGGTCTAAATTTGGAGTGATAACATGCAAACTCGTCAAGGCAATGTACCGAATTATTTAGTGACAATGCTATTAATTATGGGGGCTTTTGGCGTAATGGGAGGAGGTATGGTAGCTCCTGCCTTGCCTACTATTGGTAGGGCTTTTGATGTGCCAGAAGCTCAACAGGGATTAGTGTTAAGTGTTTATACCTTAGCTGCTGCCATCAGTCTTCCCTTTATCGGGTATTTTATTGATGCCATAGGTAGAAGAAGAGTGGCATTGGGATGTTTACTTATAGATGCAACTGCAGGAGTAGCTATAGCTTTAGCACCTAGTTACATATTTGTATTAGTTTTGAGATTCTTTCAAGGTATCGGTATAGCCGGGTTGATTCCTGTGGCTATGACTATCATAGGTGATCTGTTTACAGGAGATCGCAGGCTTCAGGTTATGGGGTATCTGACAGGTGTGATATCTCTAGGTGCTGCTGTAATTCCCACTTTAGGGGGAGCATTAGCTTCCGTAGATTGGAGATTGGTATTTCTAGCGTATGGTTTGGGTTTCTTTTTTGCTATATTCTTTTTTATAACTCTGCCTGAAACCAAACCAGTAACTTCAGAAGTTTCTCAGTCTGCACTTGATTATATCAAATCCCTGTTTTCAGTGCTCACTGATGTACAAATCAGAAATTTAATGCTACAACCATTAATGATATATTTTTTTCTCTATGCACTAGTAACCTTTTATCCTATATTTTTGACTTCTATTCACGGTTTTGCAGAAATAATTAATGGACTAGCTTTATCTTTACAAGGGTTGTTTTCAGCTATCATTGCAGCAAGAGCAGATTTGTTTGCACGTTATTTGGAATGGTGGCAGCGAGTTTCTTTAGGATTTATTTTAAAAGGTATATCTTTTGCTTTACTACCGTTTTGGCCTGAAGGAAGTTATTTGATCAGTATAAGTGTAGTGTTATACGGAGTGGGATTTGGTATTGTTTCACCAACTGTTTATAATAGGGCTACTAAGCTTCCTCCTGAACATTTAGTCGGGTCGGTAGTGGCTATCTTCAATACTATGAGATTTCTAGGAATGACCTTATCACCTTTTATATTGGGAATAATTTTGAGCTTAATAGGTATAAACTCTATGTTTTTTATAGTAGCTGCAGCTTCAATCATTTGGGGAATACTGATGTTGGTAAGATGAAAACTAAAAGTTTGTAATAGGCGCCTGCTGGCGTCTTTTTTTGTTTGGTACATCTATTTCAGTGTAATAATTGCCAGTTTAGCAGAACCAGCTGTACTGACTTTTTCTGGGATTTATATCATTATAACAGCACTTGTGGGGTTACTTTTGTAGCTAGAGAAATAGCACAACTTGTACATTTTCCAAATGCAAGAGAAATTGAGTTTTTTGGAAACGGTAAGGTAGCTGTTTTAGGTCTGAGATTGCTAGAAAATAGTCCGATAATAGATAAAAAAACGGAGCCATTAGACTTACCGCAAAAATGTCAAATAATCGGTATAGATAGAGATCATGGGAATTTCCGATTATACACTGGAAAAGAACAGATCAGTGCAGGTGATATAATTTATGTAATAGGAGAAATGCAGCAACTCAAACAGACCAGTGAAATGATTTCTAGTCATAAATTACAAAATAAACGTATTTTAATCTTAGGTAGAACAAAAACTGGATATCACTTGGTAAAAGATTTAGAAGAATGGTTTAGCTATCACGATTTTAAAATCAAAATTATTGAAAGAGACCATAATCAATGTGATTTCTTAAAAAGGAATCTAAAATACAGTATTGTTTTAAGTAGTGATTTTTATAATCAAGAAGAAATTTCTGAGGCTCATGTTGTAATTAGTACTACTGGCGATGATCAGATTAACATTATTGCAAGTTAGGTACTATTAAATTTTACTGTTATCCCAATTCAACTTTAATAGAGTCAAAAGGTAAAAGTTATTCGGGTATAATGTAATAGTGACTGATAAAAAGCAGCAGTTTGATCCAAACTGCTGCTTTTTAACCATTTGGTAGAGTTTTTTCTGCACACAGGAGGTGCAAAATAATATCCTGATTAGTTTATCAGTCATTTAAATACATTTATACAGAAGAAATGGCAGATTTCAATCTTGCTACGAAATTTTTCACATCCTCATTAGAATAACTTTCATCAGCAACTTGTTCTTTAAGATAATCGCCTTTAATATGCTGATTATGATTATAGCTGTTTATTATTTTATTCATAATAGCACTTCCCACAATTACTCCTGAGGCATAGGCAGAAACTTCACTAGCTTGTTCCGGATTCTTGATTCCAAAACCGAGCATTAAAGGTAGATCAGTGATTTCTCGACTGCGGTGTATTAACTGTTCTCCTTGAAATGAGATTTGCTCTCTTTCACCGGTAGTTCCCAACCTGGAAATACAGTATACAAATCCCTCGGAATTGTGTAAGATTTTTTCAAGTCTTTCATTCTTGGTTACAGGTGATACTAGTGGAATTAAAGACAGTTTTCCCTTTACTTGATCATATAATTCTTCCCTTTCTTCTGGGGGAAGGTCAGGGATAACGAGACCCGATAGTCCAGCACTGGCAAAGTCTCTGACAAAATTTTTGATCCCGTACTTCAATATAGGATTGTAATAGGATAATAATACAATGGGTTTATTGCGCTGCTTTTTTATTTTCTTGACAATTTCCAAAACATGTTTTGTGGTAATTCCCTGACTAACGGCATGATGTGAAGCTTGTTCTATCACTGGACCATCAGCCATGGGATCAGAATAGGGAAGTCCTAATTCTAAAATATCTCCACCGGAGTCTAGTATGTCTACAGCTAATTGCACAGATTTTTCTAAATCGGGATAACCGGCTACTATAAAAGGTATTAATGCCTTTTCTTTTTTTTCTTGTAATTGTTGTAAATAATCGTTTAATAAAGTTGACAATGTTGTTCACTCCCTTATCAAATAGTCTTAAGTGGTCATAGAATCTCTGATTTCAGCTACATCTTTATCTCCTCTTCCAGATAGGTTTACTAAAATAGTCTGATTACTGTCCATATCTGGAGCGATTTTTGCGGCATAAGCTAAGGCGTGAGCACTTTCTAGGGCGGGGATTATTCCTTCTGATGCTGACAGCAGCTTTAAAGCTTCTAGTGCCTCATTATCAGTAATCGAAACATAATTTGCTCGATCCATTTCCTTTAAATAAGCGTGTTCAGGTCCTACTCCAGGATAATCTAAACCCGCAGAAATAGAATGTACTGGTGCTATCTGTCCACTATCATCTTGCATTATATAGCTCTTGGCACCGTGAAGTACTCCTGGACTTCCTTGAGATAATGGAGCTGCGTGTTCTGAAGTGGAAAGCCCTTTTCCACCAGCTTCTACTCCGTATAAATCGACCTGATCTTCTACAAAAGGATAGAAGATTCCCATGGCATTACTGCCTCCTCCTACACAAGCTACAATACAGTCAGGAAGGGAGTTTTCAAGCTGTAAAAATTCTGTCTTAGCTTCATCTCCGATCACTCTCTGAAAATCCCTTACCATTTCCGGATATGGATGAGGACCGACTACTGAACCGATGACATAATAGGAATCATCAATATTAGTTACCCAATCACGAATAGCTGCTGTGACAGCATCTTTCAAAGTTTGCGAACCGGTTGTAACAGATTCAACCTGAGCACCTAAGAGTTCCATGCGAAATACATTCAATTCTTGTCTAGAAACATCTTTACTTCCCATGTATACTATACAATCTAGTCCTAAAAGAGAAGCTGCAGTGGCCGTCGCCACACCGTGCTGGCCTGCACCAGTTTCTGCTATAATTCTCTTTTTACCCATTTTTTTTGCCAGAAGTACTTGTCCGATAGCATTATTAATTTTATGAGCTCCGGTATGATTCAGATCTTCTCTTTTGAGATAAATTTTTGCTCCACCTAGTTCAGTCGTCAAATTTTCAGCAAAATAGAGAGGAGAAGGTCTTCCCACAAACTTTTTTAGTGCATTGTGAAAATCAAGTTGAAATGAACTGTCATTCTTTATTTTTGAATATTCATTATCTAGCTCTTCTAGGGCACCCATAAGTGTTTCCGGGACAAATCTTCCACCATATTCTCCGAAATATCCTTTTTGTTGTTGCATGTCAATTCACTTCCTTTCAAAATATTTTTAATAAACTGTTCTACTTTGGCAGCAGACTTTTTACCAGGTTTTTCTTCTACTCCACTACTTACACAAACTGCGTACGGATTTACTTTACTTACGGCTTGCTCCACATTATCCGGGTTTAATCCACCGGCTAGGATAAGAGGTAGGTTACCATCATTCTTTCTACTATCCTTTCTACGATCCTCGTTGTTTTTCGGGAATAAGTTGAGATCAAAGCGTTTACCAGATCCTCCATAGCTTGTTTCTGAATAAGCATCTAAGAGAAAACCATCACAGTCATAATTATTTAATTCAGACAGGCTGTTCTCATTTTGTATTCGAATAGCTTTGAGTATTTTAAGACCGGTAGCTTGCTTAACTTGTGTTACAAATTCGGGAGATTCATTACCGTGAAGTTGAATAATGTCAATTCCCACTTGTTCAGAAATTGTCTTGATATCTGTTAGTGTTTCGTTTACAAAAACACCGGCAGTCAGAGTGAAAGGAGATATTTGCTTGGTAATTTGTTTGCCGGTACCTACACTTATCTGTCTACTGCTGTTTGAAAAGATCATTCCTAAACAGTGAGCGCCCTTTTGTTCTGCTGTGACAGCATCATCAGGGGAGGTTAGCCCACAAATTTTTACTTTGGTCATTAAAAGATCACCCTTTCTCAAAAATTTGAATGCGTTATGAGCGGATTATCATTAAACCTTCGAACTATAGCTTACAAAACTGGTACGCTGTTGAGTTTTTTGAGCTGTGCGCCTGGATCTTTGGATGTTACCAAAGATTCACCGATTAAAGCACCGTGAGCGCCAAAGTCAGTGATTTTTTGTAGATCATTTGTGGTATGAATCCCGCTTTCGCTGACGATTACAGTATCTGAAGGGATTTTTTCTGCTAAAAATTTAGTTGTGCTAATATCAGTTTCAAAGGTTTGAAAATTTCGATTGTTTATCCCTGTAAGCTGTAGCTTTATCGGCAGTGAAAGTACTCTATTAAGTTCTTCTTGGTTAGATATTTCGATTAATGGAGTCATATCCAACTCTGTAATTAAATTGAATAACTCGTATAACAATTCATCTGATAGTAATCCTGTGATTAACAATACGCCACTGGCACCAAGTAATTTTGATTCATAAACTTGATATGGATCAATTATGAAATCTTTGCGTAAAGTCGGTATCGATAGTTCTCTAGAAATTTTATAAAGATACCAGTCACTGCCTAAGAAGAAATCTTCTTCTGTTAATACGCTGACTGCACTGGCTCCCTGCTGCTGGTAGGTTAGTGCCAAACTCAAAGGTGTAAAATGACTGTTCAAAATCCCCTTGGAAGGGGAGGCCCGTTTGACTTCAGCAATTATAGCTGACTTAGAGCTAGCCTTTAAAGCTGATAGTAAATTGGGTGGAGCAGCGTTACTCTTCTTTTTTTCGTATTTAATGTTTGCGTGTGCTAGTTCCATCAAAGTATTTTCAGGCAGTACACATTTTTTTTCTTTCAATCTTTCTTTTTTGGTCGAGACGATTTGATCGATGATCATCTTTAAGCACCTGCCTGTTCATTTTGTGTATTAGCGATAAGGTGTGAGTGTCTTTTGAAACGCTCTAATTTTTCTAATGCTCTACCCGAATCTATGGTAGATTGGGCAATCTCAGTTCCCTCTTGTACATTTTTCGCCATTTCAGCCGTGTAGAGGGCTGCACCAGTATTTAATAAGATAATATCTCTTTTTGCTCCTGGCTTCCCTTGTAGTATATCTAGCGTTATCTGAGCGTTCTGTTCAGGTGATCCGCCTGTTAAATCTGTGGGCTCACATTTAGTAAAACCGTAGGCTTCAGGTGTTATGCGATAGTTTGTTAAACAGCCATCTTGTAATTCGGTTACTTTTGTCTCTCCTGTTAAGCTAATTTCGTCACTGCCGCAAAGGCCTGATACAACCATAGCTTTTTGAGACCCTAAACCTTTTAAAACTTCGGCAAATGTTTCCGTCAAGTCGGGTTTGAAAACACCCAGAAGTTGATGTCTTGTACCAGCTGGATTAGTCAATGGGCCCAGCAAGTTAAATACCGTTCTCATACCCAAATCTTGTCTTACATTTTTTACATGTTTCATCGCAGAATGGTAGCTGGGTGCGTATAAAAATGTGATTTGTTCCTTGGATAGTAGTTTTTCTGCTTCTTTTACAGATGAGGAGAGATTAACGCCCAACTGTTCGAGTAAATCTGCACTGCCACACGAGCTTGAAACAGCTCTATTTCCGTGTTTCGCCACATTGACACCAGCGGCTGCGGCCACTATTGCCACGATTGTGGAAATATTAAAAGTGTTTTGTCCATCACCTCCAGTGCCACAAGTATCGAGAATAATGGATTCATCAGAAGACAATTGGGTACTTTTGGCTCGCATCGCTTGGCTAAATCCAGTTATTTCTTCGGGTGTTTCACCTTTTGATTTTAAAGCCGTCACCAGGGCGGCTACCTGTATATCCGTATATTCTTTTTCCATAATGCCTGACATCAATGTAAAACTTTCAGACCGAGAGAGATCGTTAGTGTTCGTGACCTTATCCAGACATGTTTGAATCATGAAAATACCTCCTTAAAATAGATTGACGCTGTTATCTTTTATTGCTATCAACACACAAGTTTAATTAGATCAATAAAAAAACGCCCTCCATCCTGAATAAGGACGGAAGGCGTATTATACACACTCCGCGGTGCCACCTTAGTTGACCGATATTAAAATAACTTTACGGTCCACTTTGCATAAAGGTACGGGATAACTGAAAACAAATTTTTAATACAGAAAACTGACAATGAATACCGTGAAATCATAATATCAATGGCAGTCATCCGATACCCCGCTTCAGGTAACGGTGAAGCATTCCGATTTATCACCTACTATTTCTGTTTACTATAAGTAAGTTGTTTAAAAAAACAGAAATTTCGGCTACAGCTCCCGGGTCCATTCACCGATCTTCTTTTTATCGGATCTCACCAACCCCGACTCTCTGTAAAAAAGTACAATCGATTACTCATCCCATTCTTTGCCTTTAAAGTTATGAGGTTTTAATTCGCTAAATATTTAAATACTATGATATACCCGTACTTTTAATTTGTCAAGAATTATTTATATATTTGGCTGTGTTAAAGTTGAATGTTGATAGCTGAACTCTTCAATTTCACATCTAAAGTTTCAGGTTGGTACATCTAAAACTCCCAAACAGTAGGATTAAAGCTTCCTGATC
>CAZKUS010000067.1:0-8831 GCA_964556025.1 uncultured Clostridia bacterium
GTTTTCCGGGTATCTGGGATTGGAGAAAGACTAAGGAATTGTAATAAATACCCCCGTAGTATCTCTTATATGAGATACTACGGGGGTATTTTATGTGATAGTGCTGAAAGCAAGTATAATTATGTTAATATTAATGAGTGACCGGTTCTCCGGCCAACAGTCCTTTGGTTTCTCTTGCTATCATTAGTTCTTCATTAGTAGGTACAACTAGTACACGACAGTCGGCGTCGTCAGTGCTGATATCAGTTTCTTCTCCGCGAACTTGATTTTTCTCTTTATCTACTTTTATACCGGCAAAAGAGAGATTTTCAGTTACGGCCTCTCGAACGCCCGGTGAGTTTTCACCCAATCCAGCAGTGAAAATAACTGCATCTGCACCATTTAAAGATGCCAAATAAGCTCCTACATACTTGGAAACAGTGTAATAAAACACATCTAAAGTGGCCTGGGCTTGTTCATTACCTTCTTCTGCAGCTTCTTCCAGATCACGGAAGTCGTTACTGAGTTCAGATAGACCCAATACTCCGGACTTTTTATTTAATATATTATCTACTTCATCGATAGTTAAACCTTCTTTATCCATCAAAAATTTGATAATAGAGGGATCTATAATTCCAGACCTAGTACCCATAACTAGACCTTCTAAAGGAGTAAGGCCCATACTAGTATCTATAGATTTTCCTTTATCAATGGCAGCTACACTAGCGCCATTTCCGAGATGACAAGTGATAAGCTTTAGTTCTTCTAAAGGTTTACCTAGCATTTCGGCAGCTCTGCCTGCTACATATTTGTGAGATGTACCATGGAAGCCGTATCTTCTGATGCTATACTTTTCATAGTATTCGTATGGGATTCCGTACAGATAAGATTTTTTGGGCATGGTTTGATGGAATGCGGTGTCAAATACACCTACTTGTGGAACACCTGGCATACTATCTTGAGATGCTTGTATACCGTAAATGTTTGGTGGATTGTGTAGTGGAGCTAAGCTTATACAACGCTCCAGAGCTCCCATTACTTCGTCATCAATTTTGACTGAACTGGAGAATTCCTCTCCTCCGTGAACAACTCTATGTCCTACAGCTTCTATTTCTTTGAGATCTTTTAATACTCCGTGTTCTGCATCGGTGATTGCGTTAATCACCATATTGAAAGCAGCTTTGTGGTCTGTGACCTCTTTTTCAATTACTTTTTTATCTCCGCCCTGTGGTTCGTGTTTCAAAAAAGAACCTTCAATTCCGATTCGTTCTACGGCACCTTTGGCTAATACGTCTTCTGTGTCCATATTGAAGACTTGATATTTTAGCGACGAGCTGCCGCAGTTGATAACCAATATTTTCATTATTATGCCCCCTTAAAATTGTTAATAGAATAACTAGTATTACCATATTTAATTATATTAATTTTTTAGGAAAAACACAAGATACTTTGCTTAGTTAATATATATTTCATAGATATTTTTTCAATAATTTAATTAATGAAACACTAGCTAAAGGAGTTCCGATCAAAAACCAACCTAGAATAAAAGAAAAATTGCTGAATTGATAGTAAGCTACTGTAGAAAGCAGGCCCAGATAGCAGAAACCAGCTATGAAATACTTAAGCAGTTTTGTTTCTGCCAATGTAAATAGATAATTTTTTAAATTATCCAGTATATGCTGATTGCGAAAATAATAGCTTAGTATGGCAAGGGGAATTAAAATACCGGCAGTTATTAAGGCCAGTCCTGGCCTAGCACCTAGTCGCACTCTTTCAATAGTAAGTATACCGGTGATGAAAGCTCCTATTACCATTATAAGCATGACCGGATTCAATTTGTTTAATATCACTATTATTCCTCCAACTACCATCAACTGGTTAATTTAAAGCTCCCAGGAGCGTGGGAGCTTTAATTCGGATCAAATACTCTGATATCACTAACGTAGTTAGGATCTACCATTATCTTAGAATTATTTTCTGTTTGAATTATTAGAAACCCGTCTTTGTTAGCACCGAGAAAAACACCAGTTTTCCAACCGTCGGTAGAAGTAAGTTTAATGCTTATGCCAGAACCACGCATAATTTGTTTTCCCAGAATAGTGACATGAGTTTTTAACTGCTCTAGTCGTTTCTTATATTTGATGTCTTTAATACGCATGTATGCGTAAATTAAAGTTAAAGCAATTATGAAAGGGCCTGCTGAAGTGTCTAACAATACACCCTGGATAAATTCAAATACATCCATTATATTATCCATTCTTTCACCTCCTCGTTTATATTATAAATCAAATTTTTAGTTTGGTGAACCGTATTTTTTAAAATTTTTGTCGAAGGAGCTGTTATCAACTTTGAACTTTAACTGAGCTTTGAAGAAAAAGCAAAAAAGAGGAGGATTTTATGAGAGCTTTTAGATCATGGCTGTTCTTAAATAGAGCAGAAAAAACTACTATCTTGATGTTAATAATTTTTTTCACAATAGGGGTATTTTGGGTAATGTCTAGATGCCAGTCTACCCCTGTAGATCCCGATAGTTCGGATCAGACTTTTGAAAATGGCCATAATCAAGCTCAAGAATTATGGCCACTATCTGAAGGGAACTATTGGCAATATCAAGCCGAAGGAAAAGAAACAGGTGATGAAGTTATAGTGACTGTAGAACAGGCCGGCGATACAAAAATAGAAAAAGATAATAAACAGTCTCTAGAAAAGTCAAACAAAAGTGATCAATTTAATCAACATGAAAATTTTTATGTAAAATTTGACTATAGGACTCATGAAACAATTGAATATTATAGCTACGATAATGAAGGTTTATTGTGGCACGGTTTGGAACTTTCCGCAGGAACTTACCAAAGACAGCCGCCTCAATATCTGGTCAAATTTCCCCTAGGTGAAGCACATCAGTGGTCTTGGCAGGGAGAATTAGTGCCACTGCAGGGTGAAGATTTGGATTATCGCGGCGAAGCCAAAATAGAACAAGATGAACCGGAAAAAGTGGAACTTCCCGTAGGCAGAAAAGAAGGGATTGAAGTTCGTAATAATATGAACCTGGAAATGGCCGGTGAACAATTGGAGATTGAAGAAACCCGAGTATATGTTCCCGGTATTGGTTTAGTCAAACAGGAAGTGATTGAAAACGGGGAAGTACAGTTAAAAAAATTATTAACTGATTACCAACTGGGCAATACTAATTAACAAAACTTATGTATGAAAACTTATGTATGAATGATTATGTATGAAAATATATACGATTATGTATAAGCGATTATGCGGCAGATATAATAGTATATATAGTTATCTAGATTAAGCTAATTCATCTACAATAGTTCAATTTTTTTTGGTGGTGGATCTACATTGACAAAAAAGATCATAGTAATCGCAGCTATTGTAACAGGCTTGATTGCCGGTTATTTTTTTGTATCTGAAAATATAACCACTCAAAATTTGCGTAATGTTTTATATAATTGGAGAAAAATAGCACCGATGATGTTTGTTTTGATGCACTCTGTGCGTCCGTTTACATTACTGCCGTCTTCTATTTTAATAGTTCTTGGCTCCCTGTATTTTCAATTCTGGACTGGATTAGTGTTGAATCTAATAGGTGTAGTTATGGGGATGACTGCTGCATACAGTGCAGGCAAAATATTGGGCCATGATTGGTTAGTTAGCAAGTGCCCCGCCAGCAAAGATATCATAGAAAAGCTGAATGCATCCGGGTGGTCAGCGCTAGCAGCTATTCGTCTGATTCCTCTATTCCCTGCTGATTTGATAAGCTATGCTTCTGGTGTATGTAATTTTGCATATATGCCTTATATTATCGGATCTATTGTAGGGTCAATACCTGGTCTGGTGGTTTTAATGACATTAGGAAGGGGTATTCGAAAAGGGGAAATTGTGTGGCTGTTGTCCTTGTTGCCTTTATTAATTATTGCAACTGTGTGGATTTGGAAGAAAACGAGATTGGTTTTGTAATATCGACCCTACACATAATAAGTTCAATCAAAGAGTCCAGCTATTAAAAATGGAAGATAACAGGTTGTTGCTATAGATAACAGAACATAATAGCTCCATAATAGCTCCATAATAAAATGTTTAAATATTAATGAGGGAGAGTTTTAAATTCATATCCATCAAAGCTCAATTTTTCCAATATTTCTGGTAAAGCTTCCACAGTAGTCTCGTTACCTGAAGCGTCATGCATGAGAACTACAGCACCGCTCGATTCTCTCACTCCTTCGACCACATTATCTCTAATGATTTCAGCACTTGGTGGGGGTGTAGCAGTATCTCCCGAAGAAACACTCCAGTTGTGTGTTGTGTATCCATGTTCTTCTAAAACTTCTTCTTTTTCATCAGTCATGTTAGGATATGATCCTCCCGGTGGTCTAAAGAGAGTGGTTCTTTCTCCAGTTATATCTTGAATAACTTCTTCGGTTTTCACAACTTCTTCTTCAAAAGCTTCTGTAGATTCATATACCTGATCGTAATCGTGAGTATAGGAGTGGTTGGCAAGCAGATGTCCCTCATTGTCAATACGTCTAATAGTTTCTGGCATAGCTTCTGCCTGTTTACCTATTACGAAAAACGTCGCTTGAGCATCGTATTCATTGAGAATATCCAAAACCTCAGAACTCAATTCACTGGGCCCGTCATCAAAAGTTAGATGAACGGTCTGATCACCTGTTTCTTCAACTTCTATGGGTTCCAGTGCTTCAGCTATTTCTCCAGTAGATTTATCTTCATCACCGGTGGTTATTCGCACTAAATCATATTCATCTTCCCACTCTACTTCAAGTTCGAATAATTCACTGATAGCTCTTAAAGGCAGCCAAGTAGTGCCTCTACTGGTAAAAGGCGCTTCATCTAGTTCTGTTTCTTCATAATTCATATGAGCAGTTTTTTCGCCTGGAGTAAGTTCTACTCTATCCCAATCTCTGATAATTGTTATCAGGCTGTCTTCCTCGTCCCAATCCACACTGGCACCCATCTGTTCAAACACTCCACGCAGTGGTACCATGGTTCTGCCATTGGACAGGCGTCCAGGTGTTTCTAGAGTAGTGTCATCAATTACAATATGTATTTGACCTTGGCTAGTAGCTTGATTGGCTTGCCCTGATACCGTGTCTACCTGCAGATTGAAAGCTGCAAATATTAGTAATGAAGTTAAAAGGATTGTGAAAATAAAAATCGGATTAATGCTTACCGAACGAGTTACCGAACGAGATTTTACTGATGGTGTGCGCAAGTTGACATTCATAAATTTCCTCTCCTCTCTAAATGACATATTTTTGATTCAACTCTACACAAAATTCGTTCAATCTAAGAGTTCAGCTATCAACATGCAACTTTGACACGACCTTTTGATTAAGTGTGTATAAAATGAATTTTGTAAGGTTATACTATAAAATTAACCGTTTGCATAAGCTATACCTAATTATATTATAATTAAAGTGAAAATAGTAGGGTCTATTATAGACTTTAAGCCAAAAATTTCCCTGATTGCAGATGGTGTGTCAAAATATGACGAAAAAAAGCTAATTGGACCTATTGTATTTTATATAAATTATGATATAATAGGTCGGCACTCATACTATTGGCATAATATTCTAATAGTCAGGGTAATCTAACTGTCATTGAAAGGAGTGATTCCTGTGAATAGGGAATGTGTCCTGGAATTTGTATCTCAGTGCACTAATTGTGGTGAATGTCAAATATGTGATCTAAATAGAAATGTTGCTTGTAAAAATTGTATGAAATGTATCCTGGGAGAAAAAGAGAGCAGGTTTATCGCTGTTGATGAGATCCGGCGTGATGACAACAAGTAACTGGTAACACTTGGTGGAAGATAAGGGGGGAAGATATTATGTATAATATTGCTGCACTCGATAGTGTGTACTTAGTAGTGATTTTTGCTTTGTTACTGTCTTTGGCATATGTGATTGTCATGGATGAAAATATGACTTTGGTAGAGGATCCTACTATGGAAGCTAGTGATTTGGACGGTCGTTTAGACCTATATCGAGTACGTAGAGCTGTTGACTATCACTTAAATAGTCAAGAAGACCAACAAGATGATTTTGAATTGGACCTGGCAGAATACCGAGAATCTGAAGAAAAAGATCGCAGTAGTTCTGTTAGATTAGCTGCAAGTGATGGTGAATCTAAAACAAACGAACAGGACTTAGATAGAGATTTCCGCATCTTTGAGAGTGGAGGTAGCTGGGAAGATACTCCTAAAGCTGAACATGTGGCTGAAATTACGCCTCTTTCTGAAGATGTGTCAGATAAATTGATAAGTCAAGCTGAAGAATTGGAACTGGAATTGAGTTTGTTACTTGGGTTGATTCAAGTTGAAAGTCGATTTGATGATCAAAATGTCAGTCACGCTGGTGCTATTGGTTTGATGCAGTTAATGCCGAATACAGCTAGACCTGTAACTGAGAGACATAATCTTGAATACGATTTTGATAAACTCTTTGATCCATTCTACAATATTAAACTAGGGACAAAACAGCTCAGGTTCTTATTGGAAGAATATGATGGTGATATTTACAAAGCATTGACCGCATACAATAGGGGACAAGGTGGTTTACAAAGTTATATGAACCGTGAAGGAACAGCTGAGAGTACATTTGCTCGAGTAGTATTAGAACATTCAGCTAGATTCGAACAAGAATTGGAAGAACAACTGGAACAGGCAAACTAATTAAAAAGGCCCGCTAATTGGGCCTTTTTTTGATAGAAAAAAATATCTTCCCTGGTACACAAAATTCTGTCAATTGAAGTGTTTATTGCTATCAACATTCAAATTAAACTGAGCTTTTTGAAAAAATAGACAGGAAAGAAAAAAGATATAGCGAATAATATATAGTAGTGAAAATTTTCAGGATATTAAATGTAATATTACCGAACAAAATTAGGGGGGAAAATTATGTTTAAACTGTTTCATGGTGAAGATTACCGATTTGAACATTTTTTGGCATTAGGAGTAAAAAAAACTGGTAAAAGTACACTATTAGGTAATATGGTTTTGAATGACATTGAAAGAGGCGATGGAGTAATCGCTTTTGATACTCAAGGGTCATTAGCTCGACGGGTTATTGAACATATCAAAGCTGATCGAAGAGATATCTATTACTTGGACTGTACACACAAATTTTATCCTATGGGTTGGAATATCTTTGAACTTCATTCTCAAACTAATCAAATTCAAGAAAAGGAAAGAGATCTTATTAAAAACTATTTCCCTATCTTGGTAAAAGGATTAATTGAAAAAGGTGTCGATGAAGGGGATTTTGGTGAAGAAGTCTACCGTTATCTGAATAAATTGGCAGAAACTGGAATTGAACATGCTTTTACTACTCTGGATGGATTTAAGGTCCTAAGAGGGGATAAAACACCTATAGAACAAATTAAAGCAAATATGTCAGAACAGGAAAAGGAGTTTTGGGAACAGGAAGCTGACAAAATCGAACAGGAAAAATCAGAGCTGTTTACTGAACTTAGAGAAAAGATCGATTATCTAATGGAAAAAGATTTGATTAAAAAAATATCTAAAGAAAAAAAGTCTACTTTCAATTTAAAAAGAGTTATGGATAAAGGCCAAGTGGTTATTTTTAATCTACCTCAAGATGAAGTGGGCTACACTGCTAGCCGCGTAATGATGGATTTGGTGCTACTCAAACTAAAAGTTTCTTCTGAACTGAGAGAGGAATTTAGCACGAATCTGTTACCTTGTTACATGTACTTTAACGAACTGCCTGCATATCCATCAGTTCTTAAAAATCATGTGCTAACGAATTGGTTACAAAATGGTGAAAAACTGAAATTATCTCTCAATATGACTCAAAGAAGTCGAGGTATTTTCCATAAGTATTCGAATTTGACTGAAAACTGCCGGGTACTGGCATTCTTCCAATTAGAAGAAGATGATGCAGCCTTTGTAGATACCAGATATTTTCCTAATAGCCATTTAGATAAAGAGAAGTTAGAATCCCTAGAATTAGGTCAGGTGGCACTTTACACTTTGAATGACGATAGACACCGCATTGTCTTGGAAACTAGAACTACGCCAATGCCGGAAATGAAAGAGATGCAGAATTTACAGGAGATATTGGAACGTTCTGTGGAAGCTAGAGCTAAGACTCTTAAAGACTTGATTAACTAATGTGTTAATTAGTACAAGAAAGTTGGAAGGTGATAAAATGAAAATAAAGAATAAATTGACAAGTTATCGCGGTAAATTGCTGTTTATGGCTTTGATTTTGAGTGTTAGCTTAGTAGTTACTGCTTGCGGTAATGACGAAGATGAACAGGCTAAAGATCCGGAAGAAAATGAAAATGGTGAACAAGTAAATGGAGAACCTGAACAGGAAATGGATGAATTGGATTTGACCAGGAGGGAAAATCCTAAATTCATTTCTCAGAACGAAGTAGTGTATGCGGGATTGAGATCGGAATATTCGGACGAAGAAGATGATCAGGAAATGTGGGAAATATTCCATGTAGATTTAGACTCAGAGCAGGGTGAAGCTATTTTCTCGGATATGTGGTCTGGTGATATACCATTGATGGATTATTCGGGAGATTATCTGTTTGTACCATATTCAGGAGAAGAGTTGGAAGTACTCGATAATGAGTTAGAGACTTTAGATGTGTTATCAGCTAATTGGGCCAGAAACTATCCGGGCGATAATTACATCTACTTTCAACCTGGCACAGTGGATCCGGGAGAAGGTCAGATAGATGGCTACAACATTGATTCAGGAGATATTGACACTATCTACGAAGGGGAAGGATTAGTTGAGCTAGAAATGATTGCAGAGGGTAGTGGTATTATTTACGAAGAACAT
>CAZKUS010000068.1:0-8743 GCA_964556025.1 uncultured Clostridia bacterium
ATCAGTTCTGATTCTTTTTGAGCATTTTCTTTGACTTCTTCAGCAGTTTCCTGAGCTACAATAATAGCATTATGTAGGGTTTCTTCCATCTTTTGATAGTGCTCAATCTTATTATTTAATTTTTCCACTTCTTCTTTTAGCTCAATATTTTTTTTGATTACACTTTCATAGTCCTTAACCACCCTATCCAAAAACTCATTTACTTCCTCTTGATTATAACCTCTAAATGACCGAGAAAACTCTTTATTATGTATATCCAGAGGAGTTAATGTCATGTATCCACCTCCAAAATTTATTACACTGTAAAATTAGTATTATATTTATTTTACAGTACACTTATTTATTTGTTATACGAAATCGTTGTTTTACTTATATCTTTTTAGTACAATATGACTTCTACCTTTGCGACTTTTCCCACCAATATCTGAAATTTCAATTCGTCCTTTACCTCGTAAAGAAACGACATCACCTGCTTTCACACTAGACTTGGGATCAGCTACCGGCTGCCAATTTAATTTTACGCGTTCAGCTTTAATCAATTGAGTCATTTTACTTCTAGAAGCTCCAAATCCCACACTGGCCACAGCATCCAATCTCAAACTTGAAACAGTACCTGAAATTTCACGAGTATGTTCTGTCTGGCTGGGTAAATGGTCATGATCAATAATATCTACACTAACAGGAGTATTTTTAATATGGGTCATATTTTGAATAATATACTGACTAATACTCTGATCAATTACAATAATTATTCTGTCTTCATCTTCTTGAACCAATATATCTCCTAATTTTTCTCTCTTAAGACCTAACCCCAATACAGTACCCATTACATCTCTATGAGAAATAGAAGTAAATTTAAAGTTACCCTGTACATTAAGCACTATTAGTCCTAACTGATCTATGGATACATTCCATTCTTTAGGGAATATCCCAACTTTTTTCCGTTCAGCATCAGGGAAGCCTCCGTAAAATAAAGCTGTAATATCAGGAAAAGAATTAACCACTTGTTCAGCAATATTTAATTGATTTGGGTCAAGAAAATCAGTAATTTCTAGCACTTGTTGGCAGAATACTTTATCAGCTTTATCATATACTTTACTGACTGTTTCTTTATCCAGAGGATGTGAATAGTGGTTTATAATGTTCTGCTTATCAGTAACCATAGATTCCCTCCAATTCCGATACTGACTATATTTGTTGTATAGTTTAACAAATTAATATTATTCTTCGAAAGAAGTTTGACCGAATATTTCTTCTCCACTGCTATCTATTTCACCTTCAATCCCTACATTAGGAGGTGAAAATAAAAATATTTGTTGACCTACTTTATTTAAATTTCCATCTAGAGCAAACACTGTCCCGCTTACAAAATCAATCATCTGTTTAGCTGTTTCCATTTCCAGCTGTTCTAAATTTACTATCACTGGATATCCGGATTTTAAATACTTTCCAATTACCTGCGCCTCCTCATATTTTTTAGGAGCAAGCAAATGTACTTTGAAACTATAATTGTCATTAGAACGTAAAGGCACCACAGATTCAGATTTTTGTTCATTTTTAACTTGTTTTCTCTGGGCTGCCCCTTTCTTCTCTTTTCTTTTGGTAACTTTATCCTGAGCCGGGGCACTATGAACAGCTGGATTAATATGTTCTTCTTCTTCTAAAATCTCCTCTTCTTCCGCTTCTTCTGCTAACCCTAAAAAAACTAAAACTCTTTCAAAAAAATTCATTTACTTACCCTCCTCTCTCGTATTAAACAACGATCTACCAATCCTTACCATGTTAGCCCCTTCTTCAATAGCTATATAATAGTCATGAGACATACCCATAGATAAATACTGAAAATATTCTTTTCCAAATTTATCTCTAAGCTTATCAAACAAATCTTTCACCCTGGCATAATAACGCCTACCTTCTTCTGGATCGTAGAAAAATGGAATCATAGTCATCAAGCCATTGATTGAAATTCGGGGATAATTTTCTAATATTTTTTCAATAAAAGGTTCACTCTCTTCTACAGTTAATCCGTATTTATTATCATCTCCAGCGATATTAATCTGAATCAGTGTTTTAACATTACTGTTATTTCGATCAGCTCGTCTATTAAGCTCTTTTGCTAGAGATATTCTATCTAAAGATTGATATATATAAATATGGTCAATTAAATATTTCACTTTGTTACTTTGAAGATGACCTACAAAATGCCAATTAATTTTATTTTCTTCTAACTCTTCGATTTTCGGTAGTGCTGACTGTACTTTATTCTCACCAATTTCTGTAATACCCAATTTATATATTTCCTTGATCTGAGCTATTGAGGCATATTTAGTTACAGCGACTAAAGTAATCTCCTGATCAGATTTTCCCGCTATTTTAGCTGCTCCTGATATGTTTGATTTAATCTCTTGTAAGTTTTCTTTGATATAAGTAGTCATATAACCTCCCTCCTAGCCCAATAGTTTTGGCTTTATTTAACGGATTCTATCACCTTCTCTTACTAAAAACGTGTTTTGAATTACCAGGTCCCCATCTTCTAAACCCTTTACCAATACTCGGTCATTATCTATTTCATAGGTACTCTCTATTGGCTCAAAACTAACAACTCCTCGTTCTACAATAAATACTCCTTTATCTCCATCTTGTTCTGTTAGAGCACTTTCAGATAATTTGAACCCTGTTTTATCCTGATAAACTATATCTGCAGTAGAAAATCGTTGTTTCCAAAATTCCGGTTCTTCATGGTCAAATTCTACCACTAATATTGAACAGGAATCAAATTCATTCACATTTTTAACTTCCCCTGATAAGAAATCTTGTTCAGAAAAGTCAAAGTCCATGTCAAGTTGCTCTCTATCAATAAGTTCATCAATATTTTCTTCTGGTACTTCAATTAATGTTTTCCAGCTAAAATCTTCAATCAATTTAAACAAAGGTGCTCTAGTTACAACGGCATTGTCAGGTACATTCTTATCTTGGTAAATATTGCGGTATTGCTGTAATCTTTCAGTAGTTATCTGGTCTGTATCATTTATTTTATCTTCATATCCATCTATTTGGTAACTTATAATTCCTGGAACTGGTGCTTGTATGTCTTTGTTTCGAGCCTTTTCTTCATTATCCTCTCCATCATCATGTTGGTTTTCTATTTGTTCTAATTGTTTTAGACTATCTTGTAGTTTAGTAAGTTTATTCCTGGGATCAGCCTGGACGTTCAATCCCTTTCTTATCTTTGTCAATTCATTTAGCAAATCTTGATTAAGCCTGTCCAGCTCTTGTCCTATCTTTTCCGTATCGTTTGAGGTTGTTTCTTTAGCGGATGTATTATCATAACTCATTACAGTTTGCCCTTTTTTTACTCGAGTCCCCTCATCAACCTGCTTAGTTACTTTTCCAGAAGTAGGAGCAGTAATAATCTTTTCTTCACGTATTAAGGTTATAGGAAGATCATCTAAAGTTTGCTGATAACTCTGTTCATTAGCTGCATCAATACTGACAAATCTAGTGATAAAGAAGCTTCTCAACCCCGAAATGACAAGAATAAAAATTACAGCAGCTAAAAATAATGAAATAATCGGCATTAAAGATAGTCTTTTTCTACTTTTGTTATTTTTGGGGGGGAATTTTACTATATTCCCCTTTGAATCTTTCTTTTTCACACTCTCCCCCTCCTGGTTAATTAACACAATGTATAATAATTTCTCTTTTTAACTTCAAAGTTCCTGCAAAGTAAAGTCTTATTTTAAAGATATCAATCCCATCATTCTACCAGTATTTGTACCCCCTATTCGATGAGAGAAAAAAATATCTCGATTACAAGCGGTACACATATTACCTACTAATATATTTTCAGCATCAATTCCCCTGTCAATCAGTTGTAATTGATTAGCTTTCCAAAGGTCTAAAAATAATTTCCTCTTACTATCAAAAAATAATTTCTCCCTATTTTCATCGCCGTACCAAGCTTTGTATAGCTCTTCCCCCACTTGATAGCAGCAGGGACCAATGGAAGGTCCTATTATTACTTTAATATCTTGTAAAGTCCCACCAGCAGCTTCTATTTTATCTACAGTACGAAAAGATATATATTTACAAGTTCCCCGCCATCCAGCATGAGTCAATCCAACCATAGGGATATTAGGTTCATAAAAATAAATGGGAACACAGTCGGCAAAACTACCTAAAAGAGATATACCGGATACTCGAGTTAGCAAACCATCTGTATCGGCTATACCTGCTCCAGAGTCCTCCAGATAATTTTCATACCATGAATTTTCCAAGGTTACCTCAAATAAGTTATCTCCATGAACCTGATTTCCAATAACAGTCTTATCCAAATCTCTGTTAAGCGCGGTTACAAACCTACGTCTGTTTTCTTGTACATTCTCCTTTCTATCTGCAACAGAATAACCTAAATTCAAGCTATTATAAGGAGAACTACTAACTCCACCAAATCTAGTAGAAAATCCCAAAACTACCTTCTTATTTGGAAAGAAATCACTGGTAACATAGATAACGCCATTACCACCTTCTCTTAATTGTAAGTTCCGAGAGTTCATTTGACAATTCCTCCTGTAGCCTCAACTTGTAAAAATAAATAGCAACTTTATACTAAATTATAACACAATCATATGCCCATAATATAGTATGCTTTATCTGTCATTTTTGTAATATCTGTTAATTTTTCTATTACTGCCTGGAACTTCTACTAATATTACATCAGAACCAATTTTCACAATTTTATGCCATGGAATAATATAATCCCGGTCACCTCCAAATAACCCAAAAAATCTACCGGGGCCCGGTACTATAATGGCATTAATAGATCCTTGTGATATATCCAACTCTAAATCACTTACAAATCCCAAGCGTTTTCCATCATCTACATTAACAACTTCTCGCTTTCTAAACTCTGAAGCTTTAATCATTCTTACCCCCCTTTTAGTAGCAACAAATTTCAACACTTAACCTTAACATAGTTTTATGAAAAGGCTCAGTTAAAGTTGAGTGTTAATAGCTATAAAATTCAATTGAACAATTTATACGGGTTTGACAGAGCATCTTAACGAGCAAACAGTCGAATTAGAGTCAAATAACATGATGTTATTTGCTGATCATGTATATACTATTGTTTCTCGGTTGTAAGCATAAAAATTCCCCTATTTAGGGGAATTTTACAACCAAACAGTACTCTAACACTAAAATTACTGGATTATTATATTATTTTTTATCTGATATATTCTTTTTTAATTGAGATAGAGCGGCTTTTTCTAGCCGAGATACCTGTGCTTGACTAATACCAATTTCGTCTGCCACTTCCATTTGGGTTTTACCTTTGAAAAATCGCATATTTACAATCATTTTTTCTCTCGCAGAAAGTTTATGCACTCCTTCTTGAATTGCAATTTCTTCTAACCATGTATTGTCCTGATTTTTTTCGTCACTTATTTGATCCATAACAAAAATAGGGTCACCACCATCATGATAGATAGGTTCAAACAAAGAAACAGGATCTTGTATAGCATCTAATGCAAACACCACTTGTTCTTCTGTTGCATCTAGTTGTTTAGCTATTTCTGAAATGGAAGGTTCACGAGAATTCTGTTCTACCAATTCATCTCTAATTTGTAGAGCTTTATAAGCAATATCTCGAAGTGATCTGCTTACTCTAATAGAGTTGTTATCCCGCAAATATCTTCTTATTTCACCTATTATCATAGGAACTGCATAAGTTGAGAATTTTACATTCTGATCCAAATCAAAGTTATCTATGGCCTTAATTAAACCGACACATCCAACTTGAAACAGATCATCAACATATTCTCCACGGTTATTGAATCTCTGTATAACACTCAACACTAACTTCAAATTACCATTGATGATTTGCTGTCGTGCTTCACTATCTCCATCCTGCATTTTTCTAAATAAATCTTTCATTTCCGCATTTGATAGTACGGGTAACTTGGAGGTATTTACATTCGAAATTTCTACCTTAGTACTGGTCATAATAACCGCCCCCTATTGCATTGATTCTGTCCCTTATTTATCTCCAAGTACCCGAGTTTTATACTGGTGGATTATTGCATTTTATCAATTTCTCTACGCATTCTGTTGATTATTCTTTTTTCCAATCTGGAAATATACGATTGTGAAATTCCAAGTAGATCAGCCACCTCTTTCTGGGTTCTTCCCTGTTCATGGCCCAGACCAAACCTTAGTTGCATAATAGTTTTTTCTCGCTGGGTTAACTTTTCCAATGCCAATTTTAATAAATTTTTATTAACTTTCTGTTCAATATTTTTGTGGATGGTATCTATGTCAGTTCCCAATACATCAGAGAGTAATAATTCATTACCATCCCAGTCTATATTGAGAGGCTCATCAATAGATACCTCCTGCTTAAGTTTATTATTTCGACGTAGATACATCAGTATTTCATTTTCAATACATTTTGACGCATAAGTAGCCAATTTTATTTTTTTATCAGGATCAAATGTATTTACTGCTTTAATAAGCCCTATAGTACCTATTGAAATTAAATCTTCTATATTAATACCTGTATTTTCAAATTTTCTGGCAATATATACTACTAATCTTAAATTCCTCTCGATTAAAGTAGCACGGACTTTACTATCTCCAGATTTTAGTTGATCAAGTAATTCCCGTTCTTCTTCTCGACTCAAAGGTGGTGGTAGTGCTTCACTACTTCCGATATAATGAATAGGTGGCTTTGTTATAATGTTCCATTGATACAGCTTTGTAAAAAAACGAAATATCAGCACTCGCAAAAAATTCATAATCAACCCCCCGCAAATTTTAATAACTCAGCTGGTACTAAGCCACAATTATGATCGTCAATGTTTAATTCTTGAAAAGTGACTGCTATAAGTGCCGAAACCTCTTGCCAAGGATCTCTATCACCCTTGATTTCAGTGTTTTCAATTATTTCAGAATAACCTAAGGCCAGTTTTTCTGGTCTAAAAGCTAACAGCACTCCGTGATTTGTTCCTAAAGAGTTAAACCATAAAGGGAAAAATCTTTTGTGGGCTTCCCCATTTAGATTTCCTGTATCAATATTTTCGTAACCGCCCATTTGAGATAGTAATTGCCTATCTTCTGGTGTTAATACACTATGTAAAACTCTGGCTTCAACAACCAAACAATACTCACCTGTAAATGTTTGTAATTGATTGCCTGTATCAACTAGCGCGTTTAATTCCACAGTTTTACCATTCACCACCAGTTTTACCGGTACAGATAGTTTTTTTATTTTTGTCTTGCGTTCTAAGTATCTTATACCTAATATCACTGTAAAGATTATCACAAAACTTAGTAGTAAATAGCCGATAGGCAGATTACCCGGTATGAGTATATTACTACTAATACCTCCATCTAGCATAAAGACTAATCCTATAATACTTCCGCCCATAATAAAACTTAAACCGAAAAAAATGAGTAATGTCACCAAAAAATTGCGGTATTTTTGTTTTCCAAAAGCCATTAACAACATTAAAACCGAAACAAACAATTTTAAAATTGCTGCACCAGGGATAGAAGGGATAAAAACAGCTAGCGACCCCAAACTAGCAGCAGCACCCACTCTATAAAGTTTACAGGGTAAACTTAAAATCCTTGCCGTAGCAAATAGCAGCAAACTGTTTAAAAAAATGTTTACTAATAACAAGACTTCCCCGATGATATACACAAAACTCCCTCCTAATATTAACCGGCCCTTTTATGTATTTATTCTTTTAGTTACAAAGTTATGACAATTGTAACATTAAAAACTAATGAAACTTGTCAAATAAGGTTTTAGAGCATAAAAAAAAGAGCGACTGTTTTAGTCGCTCTCTGACGTTAACTGTCAGATTTTTTCTTTCTCCTGAGAAATGCAGGAATATTAATGTCGTCACCTACGAAAGAACTGCTTGCCAACTCTTCCTTGGTCTGAGTTTGCTGTTGTTGTGTTTCAGTCTTCTGTTTTTTTCTATCATCATCAAAACCGGTAGCAATTACTGTCACTTTAACTTCATCTTCTACATTATCGTCTATCACTGCACCGAAAATAATATTAGCATCTTCAGCAGCAGCTTCAGCCACTACATCAGCAGCCTCATTCACTTCTACCAAGCCGAGATTAGAACCACCAGTTATATTTAATAAGATACCTTCCGCTCCTTGAATACTAGTTTCCAAAAGAGGACTTAAAATAGCCGATTTAGCAGCTTCCACCGCTCGATTATCATCATTACTAGATCCGATTCCCATTAGTGCTGTTCCGGTATCAGTCATTATAGTTTTTACATCGGCAAAATCCAAGTTTATTAAACCTGGGACGGTAATCAGATCAGAAATCCCTTGCACCCCTTGTAATAAGACCTCATCAGCTACATTAAAAGCCTCAACCATGGTCGTTTTCTTATCAACTACTTGTAGTAGGCGGTCATTGGGAATGACAATTAAAGTATCAACATTTTCTTTTATTTCATCAATGCCCGTTTCCGCTTGTTTTTGTCTTTTTTTTCCTTCAAAAGTAAAAGGTTTAGTACAAACTCCTACTGTCAAAGCTCCCAATTCGCGAGCTATTTTAGCTATAACAGGCGCAGCACCAGTACCTGTACCGCCTCCCATACCTGAAGTAACAAAAACCATATCAGCTCCTTTTAAAGATTGTTCTATCTCGTCCCGGCTTTCTTCAGCAGCTTTCTTACCGATTTCAGGTTCAGCCCCTGCGCCCAATCCTTTG
>CAZKUS010000069.1:0-8707 GCA_964556025.1 uncultured Clostridia bacterium
TTGAAAGACTTATTACTAATATGTTAGATACTATGTACGACGCAGAAGGAATTGGTTTGGCTGCTCCCCAGATCGGTATATCTAAACGTGCAATTGTAGTGGATATTGGTGAAGACCGGGTTTATAAATTGATCAACCCCGAAGTAGTTTCCAGTTCTGATGAACAGCTAAATGGGTATGAAGGATGTTTGAGCTTTCCAGGGCTACAAGGAGAGGTGGAAAGACCAGAAACAATCACTGTATCTGCACAAGATTTTGATCAAAATGGGAAGCAAGTAACCATAGATGCTCAAGGTCTATTGGCTCGTGTGTTATGTCATGAGATTGATCATTTAGAAGGGGTTACTTTTGTGGATAGAGCTGATAAAGTAATGCAAGAACAACAAGTAGAATAATTTAAACGAGAAAATGTTTTGAAATAGTTGAGGTGAAATAAAAAATGAAAGTTGTATTTATGGGAACACCGGAATTTTCCGTTCCTTTTTTAGAACGATTGTATTACAGTGGTTACGATATCCAAGGAGTGGTAACACAACCTGATAGGAAGAAAGGTAGAGGAAAAAAACTGCAACCCCCTCCGGTAAAAGAAAAGGCTTTGGATTTTAATCTATTAGTAGAACAACCAAGTTGCAGTGAAGATCTTCTAAGTTTACAGTCTCTAAAAGAAATCCCTGACTTGATTGTCACAGCCGCTTATGGTATGTTTCTTCCCCAGTGGCTGTTGGATTATCCAGTATATAATGCGATCAATGTACACGCTTCTTTACTGCCAGAATATCGAGGAGCAGCACCTATACAGCGCGCTATCATGGACGGCAAAGAGTATACGGGAGTGACAATTATGCAAATGTCGGTTAAGATGGATGCGGGTGATATACTTAATTGGGAAAGAATTGAAATTACTCACAAAGATACAGGAGGAGGTGTTTACTCTAAAATATTACAAACAGGTCCGAACTTGTTAATTGACACTATAGAAAAGCTTCGCCGAGGAGAAATAACCCCTGTTCCCCAAGATGAAAATAAAGCTAGTTATGCACCTAAACTAGATAAACGGGATGAACAGTTAAATTTTCACAAATTAACTGCTGAACAAGTCTATAATCGAGTCCGTGCATTGAATCCATGGCCCGGAGCTTTTGCTTATTGGGATACATGCAGGTTAAAAATTTGGCAAGTAAAGGTTATAGATCAAACTGAACAATTGGAACTGCCTGAAGGTGAACCAGGTGAAATAGTAAATTTAGCATGTGATGGACCGATTATTAAATGTCAAAAAGGTTGGGTTATTTTGACAGAAGTTCAACCCTCCGGCAAATGTGTTATGACAGGGGAAGAATTTCTATGTGGATATATTTTAGAAAAAGGAAATTGTCTAGAATAAGGAAGTGATGTTATCATGGAAGCTAGAAAGAGGTTGTTTTTAGGATTAGTGAGCTTGACTATTGGTTTGAGTGGGCTTGTGCTCTTGTATTTAGGACAGCTCTTGCTGTCTGAAGGAGAAAACTTTATTGCAGAACTAGTAGTATTTGCCGCGACTATTATTATTGTGGTTGTTATTGTCATGTTCTCCCTGGGACTTATTGGTATAGTTTTGACGATCATTAATTCTAAGAGCTATCCGTTTTTAAATAGATGGATAGTACTGACACTGAATTTATTCTATCCTGTTGTGATGTTTTTAGGAAGAATTTTCAAAATAGCTAGAGACCATATCCAACAATCTTTTGTAGAAGTAAATAACCAATTGGTAAAAGTGCGAATTCAAGATTTTCGTGGTAAAATATCCAGTGATAGAATATTAATATTACTCCCACACTGTTTACAGTACTCTGGATGTCCTCTTAGAATAACTATGGACATAGACAATTGCCGTAGATGTGGACAGTGTCCAATAGATGGTTTATTAGAACTATCAGAAAAGTATGGAGTACCTGTAAGAATAGCTACCGGGGGTACTTTGGCGCGAAAAGTAGTGACAGAAATTCGTCCCAAAGTGATAATTGCCGTGGCCTGCGAGAGAGATCTCACTAGTGGTATCTTGGATACTAATCCGCTTCCTGTACTGGGAATCGTCAATGAACGCCCACAAGGACCTTGTTTTGATACCCTGGTGGATTTAGATCGTGTGGAAAAGGCTATTTTATACTTAATAGAAGGAGGCGATGAAACATGTGGTTTCTCGATACAGGGTTCATAATATTTGTTATTCCGGCGTTGATCTTTGTGATGTTTGCTCAAAATCGCGTGAAATCTGCTTATCAAAAATACGTGCGTATGCCTAGTAAGAGCGGTTTTACTGGAGCACAAGTCGCTAGAGCTATCCTAGATAAGTCAGGACTGTCTGATGTGAGTATTGAGCGGAGTCAAGGTGAAATGACCGATCACTATGATCCTCGTAAAAAAGTGGTTCGCTTGTCTCAAAAAGTTCATGATGGCAGTTCGATTGCATCTTTAGGTATAGCTGCTCATGAAACTGGTCATGCTATTCAACATGCTAATGGATATATCGCTTTATCACTTAGGAATATGGTTTTCCCAGCTGCTAGCTTTGGATCTAAATTGGGTGTTCCGCTGTTTATTATCGGAATGTTATTTTCCCAGGGAGGTAATACCTTTCTCATGGATTTAGGTATAGCATTGTTTTTCTTCGCCGTATTGTTTCAAATTATCACATTACCGGTAGAATTTAATGCGAGCACTAGGGCTGTTTCTGCATTAGAAGGTGGTGGCTTTTTAACTCAAGATGAGATAAAACCAACTAAAAAAATGTTAAATGCTGCTGCTATGACTTATGTAGCCGCTACAGCTATGGCGTTGGCACAACTATTGAGACTACTACTAATAAGGGGTCGAAGCTAAAGCATGAGTTATACAACGGCAAGAGATCTAGCATTTAAAGCTTATAAACGAATTATAGACGATAAAGCTTACAGTAACTTGGTTTTAAATAATATACTCAACAAATCGGCCCTGTCAATTGAAGACAGGGCTTTAACTACTAAAATCGTTTACGGGACGCTTCAATGGCAAGGATTGTTAGATCACTACTTGCAATCACTGTCTAAGCGTCCCGTAAATAAATTGTCTTCTAAGGCCCTATATCTGCTTAGGATTGGGGCCTATCAAATTTTGTTTTTGGATAGAGTACCTGATCGGGCTTGTGTAGATGAAACAGTTAAAGTTGCTAAAAAAACAACACATAAAGGTATCGTATCTTTAGTCAACGGAATCCTGAGAAATTTATCCAGGCAAAAGTCTCAACTTAGTATGTCCTCTTTAAAGCCTGATTCGGTTGAATTTTTGGCTGTTAAGTACTCACATCCTCAATGGATGGTAAAAATGTGGTTGGATCAATTTGGATATGATAAAACAATTTCAATAATGGAAGCCAATAATGATGAACCAGAACAGATAATTAGAGTTAATACATTAATTACCGATAAGAGTACATTACAAAAAAACTTTGCCGATATTGGATTTACAGTTGAACCTGTTGCAAAAGTACCTGAAGCTCTTTACCTTGATTCTAATGTGAATGTAGTGGATACCGATATATATCAACAAGGTCATTTTCAGCTTCAAGATCTAAATTCCATGGTTGTTGCTCATTTGTGCTCTCCTAAAAAAAATCAAATTATTTTGGACTTATGCAGTGCACCGGGAGGTAAAACTACACATCTTGCGCAGTTAATGCAAAATAGTGGTAGTATAGTGGCAGTAGATATCCATGACCACAGGGTGAACTTGGTAAAACAAGTATGTGAACGTTTGGGTGTAACTAATGTGTCATTCATATTGAAAGATGGCACAGAATTACCTGATAGCAATAAAGGAGATCAATTCAGAGAAAAATTTGACATCTGTCTAGTGGATGCTCCGTGTTCTGGTTTGGGGACTTTACGGAAAAGGCCGGAATTAAAATGGACTATTACCGAGTCAGATCTGGAACAACTGACTATTTTGCAGCATGAATTACTTCGTGCTGCTTCTGAAATGGTTAAATCTGGTGGATCAGTAATTTATAGTACTTGTACTATTAATTATAGAGAAAATCAACACCAAGTTGAAAGATTTCTCGCAAATCATTCTAATTTTACATTAACAAAAGCTAATGAAATTATAGAACCAGAAATGTTAGCAACTGCTGAAATTACAGATGGTATGGTTACCTTCTTTCCAATTAAACATCAAGGTGATGGTTTTTTCATGGCTAAACTGACAAAATCGTAATGGCAGGTTATGTTAGTTGCTAACTGTAGATCACTCTGGTATACTTTGACATGAATCAAGAAAATAAGTGCTCTTGAACTGAGGATGATCGCAATGGCAAAACTTTTATTAAAGGATATGGACTATAATGAGTTGCAGCAGTTCTTAGAAACAATGAATTGCAAGTCATTTAGAGCTAAACAATTATTTAACTGGATGTATAAACAACAGGTTGACAATTTTACAGATATGACAAATTTGTCTCAAGATTTGCGGCATAAATTGGAAAAATCCGCCTTGTTATATGGGTTAACTTTAGATACAGATAAACTGTTTGTATCTTCTGAAGATGGGACTATCAAATTTTTGGCTATTACAGATAACAATATAGGGATAGAGACCACTGTGATGAAATATAACTTTGGAAATACGGTTTGTATTTCTTCACAAGCTGGTTGTAATATGAACTGTGCATTTTGTGCTTCAACTAAAGGTGGTAAGCAACGGGATTTAACACCTGGTGAAATGGTAGACCAGGTTATTTTAGCTAATAAAATTCTGGGGGACGGAGAAAAAATCAGTAATATTGTAGTTATGGGTAGTGGAGAACCTTTAGAAAACTATGATAATCTGCTTAAATTTTTACAAATTGCAAATGATTCTAGAGGTTTAAATATAGGAATGCGTCATATTACAGTTTCTACCTGTGGATTGGTATCAGAAATTAATTATTTAGCTGAGGAACGTATGCAAATTAATTTGGCGATTTCATTACATGCTCCCAATGATAAACTGAGAGATCAACTAGTACCTGTAAATAAACGCTATCCCATTGATGATTTGATGGAAGCATGTCAAAAGTATTTTTCATATACTGGTAGAAGAATTTCTTTCGAATATGTACTGATTGACAATGTAAATGATAATATTCAATTTGCTAGAGAACTATCAGATCTGTTAGCCAAACTAGATATGCCTGTTCATGTAAATATAATACCCTATAATACAGTTGAAGAAGCTAAAATGTGTTCACCTGCTCAAGATACAATATCAAAATTTGTAAGTGAATTGACAGCTTCTAATATAACAGTTACAGTAAGACAGGAACGCGGTGCTGATATTGATGGGGCCTGTGGGCAGTTGAGATATAAGAGAATGAGGTGAAATCATGGAGTATTATGGAATTAGTGATGTGGGAAATTTGCGAGAAAAAAATGAAGATAATTTTATTGAAGGTTTAAAAGTTAATGATATCATTGTCTCAGGAGTAGCAGATGGGATGGGTGGACATTACGGTGGAGATGTAGCAAGTGAGATAGCTGTGAAAACTATTAGGGAATATATTTTAGCTCAAAACATTGAAACTGAGAGTGATTTTTCAAAAGACAAATTGGCTAAGTATGTGCGTCAGGCAGTAGAACGAGCAAATAAGGATATAATGTCTTACAAACAACAAAATCCGGAATTTCTAGAAATGGGTACAACAGTAACCCTGGGGATTTTTTTAGAAAATAAAGGTGTAATTGCACATGTGGGAGATTCGCGGGCATATATTATCAATTCTGAAGCGGGTATTTCACAAATTACTACTGATCATTCCCTAGTAAACCAGTTATATCAACAAGGAAAAATTTCAAGTGAAACTGCGGAAAGTCACCCTCAGAAAAATATATTGACAAGAGCATTGGGGACGGATTATGAGTTACAGGTAGATATAGAAAAACTAGAGATACCTGATGGTAGCGCTGTGCTGTTTGCCACGGATGGCTTGACGGATAATTTGTCTGATCAAGAGATATTCGATATTTTAGCTGAAGAACAAGATTATAAAAATGCGTGTAACAAGATGTTGACCTTATCTAAACAACGTGGAGGGCATGATAATATTACAGTAACAATTGTCTCTAATAGTGATATCGCAGGAATTATTAAGAGGTGACCCCTATGATTGGAGATTACTTAATAAACAGGTATAAAATAATGATGCATATAGGTACGGGCGGCATGGCAACAGTTTATAAAGCTAAAGACACTGTATTAAACAGATATGTGGCAATTAAAGTCTTGTTACCACAGTTTTCTCAAGATGAAGAGTTTATTAAAAGATTCCGAAGAGAGGCTCAAGCAGCAGCTAGCTTATCCCATGCAAATGTGGTCAGTATCTATGATGTAGGACAAGATAATAATAACCATTTCATTGTGATGGAATTCGTGGAAGGAAAAAGTCTAAAAGAGATTATATTACAAAAATCTCCTTTAGCAATAAATAAAGCTGCTGATTTTGCTTGTCAGATTTCTGATGCATTAAAACATGCACACGATAATAATGTGATTCATCGTGATATTAAACCTCATAATATTTTAATTACAACAGATGGCAAAGCTAAAGTAACTGATTTTGGTATAGCTAGAGCTGTGTCAGAAGCGACACAAACTTATACTAGATCTGTTATAGGTTCTGCTCATTATTTTTCTCCAGAACAAGCTAAAGGAAGCCATACCAGTGAAAGCTCCGATATATATTCTTTGGGGATTGTTTTGTATGAAATGCTTACAGGTAGCGTGCCGTTTAATGGGGATAATCCTGTATCAGTGGCTTTAAAACACATTCAGGAAACACCAGTTAATCCCAGTGCTTATAATTCGAAAATCCCAGCAGATATGGATTCAGTGGTAATGAAAGCTTTAGAAAAAGATCAAACACTTCGGTACCAGGGGGTAAATGAATTTGTTGGAGATCTGTGCCAGTTTACCTTTGAACCATCTAAGTTTTCGCATTTACTTAATAGTAAATTAGATGGAGAAACGATAAGTTCGACAGGACAATTTTTGCACCTCGAAGATTCGCCCACTCGCGAAATACCAGTGGTAGGTCAAACCGCCAATACAGATAATTCAGTTGGAACACGGGCTGATAACTTGGAGGGGAGTAAAGTGACAAATAAAAAACGGCCTAAAAAATCAAAACCTAAGATATCTCTAAAAAAATCACTTATAGCTCTAGTGATAATTGGAGTTATGGTAGGTGGACTATTTTGGGGAATTAATCAAATTGCAGCTTTCTTATTGGTTCCCGAAGTTACCGTACCAGATGTGGAAGGTAAATCTTTGGAAGAAGCTCAGAATTTACTAAATGAAGAAGGACTGGATAGTTCGGTCAGTGATAGAGAGCATCATCCAGAGATAGAAGCTACCTATGTTATTACTCAAGACCCATCTGCTGAACGCAGCGTTAGACAGAACAGATCGATAGACTTAGTGATTAGTGAAGGGCCTGAATCTCTTACAACTCCTGATATAAGTGGTTTACGCCGTAGGGAAGCTGAAATAGAGTTAGAACAAGCTGGCTTTGAAGTTGAAGTTGAAGAGGAGTATGACGAAACTGAAGCTGGTGAAGTGATATCTCAAGATCCCAGCCCGGAAACTGAATTAGAAGAGGGCGATTTGGTAGTAATCACAGTTAGTGAAGGTGAAGAACCTTTTGATATGCCCAACTTAGTAGGTGAAGAAAAGGAAGATATATTAGATGAATTGGATGATCAAGATTTAGAGTTGCGTAACGAGTATGAAGAAGAAGATCCTACTTTGCCTCCAGAGGTCATTACTAGTCAATGGCCTGAAGCCGATGAAGAGGTACAACCGGAAGATAGTGTGGACATTTGGTTAAATAAGGTTGAAGAAGAAGAACTTGATGAAGATTTAGAACGTCATACAATTGAGTTGGGAGATTTACCTACAGATGAAGAAATTCTTATACGAATTTCTGATGAACTAGGATCTACTGAAGTTTTTGAAGGAGAGCCAGAAGAGGAAAATATGGAAATACAAGGAACAGAAGAAGGATATGTTGAAATATACGTGAAAGATGAAGATGGTAACTTTTCTCAATTACTGGATATAATTAGTTTTCCTGAATAGGTAGGTGGTACCTGCATGCAAGGAAGAGTAGTCAGCATAATAAATGAATTTTACTATGTTCAAGATATTGCCAATACTAACTCCCCTTGGATAGAATGTAAATTAAAAGGCAGTTTAATAAAAACAAAAAACTTTCCTTTAGTCGGAGATGTAGTTGAAGTAGAGCTGCTATCGGAAGTGGGATTAATTACAGACTTAATGCCTCGTACAAACCGATTAGATAGACCTGCTGTCGCCAATGTAGATCAAATTATTATAGTTATTTCAACTGATAAGCCTAAACCTAATTTTCAATTAATAGATAGATTGTTAGTTTGGGCTCATTATGAAGGTTTGAAAAGCTCTATTTGTGTGAATAAAATTGATTTAAACCAGGAGAAAGCTGATGAAATTTTTGATATTTATCAAAAATCAGGATATCCAATAGCAAAAATAAGTGTATTTGAACAAAACTTTGCGGCTCTTCCTGGAATGATGTCAGATAAGATATCTGTCCTTGCAGGTCAATCTGGAGTGGGAAAATCAAGTATAATAAATGTACTACAACCGGACTTAAACTTCGAAGTTGCAGAAGTTC
>CAZKUS010000070.1:0-8657 GCA_964556025.1 uncultured Clostridia bacterium
ACCATCTCTTATGCATTAAATTCAGACAAAAATTCTATGTGTAGAAGTTAACCAGCCGAAATTTCCGTCTGCTAATATATAATATAATAAAATATTTTCATGCGGAGGTTATTGCGCTGGTCGAATAATACAAGTAATTACAGGAGGTGCAAGTGAATGACTAAATCTTTAGCTTACATGAATGGAGAATTTGTAAACTTGGAAGATGCCAAAGTAGATGCTTTGGATAGGGGATTTATTTTTGGAGACGGACTATATGAAGTAATAGCCATTATTGGTGGTAAGATGTATCAGATGGATGAGCATTTGCAGAGATACTGGAATGGTGCTCAAGAAATGTTGATTGAAAATGCGCCTAAACCAGATGAGTTAAAACAGGCTGCTCGAGAATTATTACAAAAATGTAAAATTGGTGATGGAATAATTTACTTAGAAGTTACTAGAGGTACAGCCCCGAGAACTCACCATTTCCCTACGACAGCTCAACCTAATGTATTCATGTTTGCCAAGGAAGTTAATTTTCCTGACAATGAAAAACGAAATAACGGTGTATCTGCAATATTAGTCCCCGATGAGCGTTGGGATAGATGTCATGTTAAAAGTATTAACTTACTACCTAACTGTTTTTACAAAGAAAAAGCAAAACGAGCGGGTGTATATGAAGCTATACAGGTGCATCGCTTAGGTGTTACTGAAGGTACGAGTACAAATTTGTATGGAGTTAAAGACGGAATTGTTTATACAGCCCCAGCCGGTCCTAGGATCCTGAAAGGGATCACAAGAGATACTGTATTGAAGCTGGCTAAAGAGCAAGGAATAGAAGTAGTGGAGAAATTTATGACAACTAGTGAACTGTTTAGTTGTGATGAGGTATTTATTACTAGTACTACTAATAAAGTAGTGCCTTTAAAGCAGATTGATCAAGTAACCTACCCTGTTTCTGAATATCGAGTGACATTTACTCTTCAAGAAGAACTTGATAAACATATTTTAGAAAATCGAGAAGATTAAAAGCAAAGATTGTATGGACAGTTTTTTTAAGGGAGGTTGAAATATGACAGTGAAAATAACAGATACATCGCTAAGGGATGCCCATCAGTCCCTATTTGCTACCAGGATGAAAACAGGTGATATGGTACCTATTTTAGAAACCATTGATAAAATTGGGTTCCATTCACTAGAAATGTGGGGAGGAGCTACATTTGATTCGTGTATGCGATTTTTGTATGAAGATCCCTGGGAACGATTGAGGATTATTAGAAAACACGTTAAAAATACTAAATTACAGATGCTGCTCAGAGGTCAAAATATTGTGGGATATAAGAATTATCCTGATGATGTTTTGGAAGAGTTTATTAAAAAAACAGTTGCCAATGGTATGGATATTATCAGAATTTTTGATGCAGTAAATGATCTTCGCAACATGGAAAAGGCCATTGAGGTAACAAAACAGGAAGGTGCACATGCTCAAGGGACAATATGTTATACAACCAGTCCTGTTCACAGTAACGATGTCTTTGTGGATTTTGCTAAGGACTTAGCTAATACTGGTTGTGATTCTATTTGTGTCAAAGATATGGCAGGTCTTTTATCACCTTATGATGGCTATGACCTAGTTAAAAAATTAAAAGAAGAAACAGACTTACCAGTTCAAATTCACAGTCATAGTACCAGCGGAATGGCAACTACTACCTATATTAAAACAATTGAGGCGGGTGCTGATGTAGTAGATACTACTATCTCACCTTTTGCATTAGGGACTTCTCAACCACCAGTTGAGCCTGTAGATGCCATGTTGAAACGAACTGAACACAACCCTAAACTAGACCAAGAAGCTTTGAATGAAATGACTGAATACTTTAAAAAACTGCGTAAAAAATACGAAAAATATTCAAAACTTTTTTTTACAGTAGATACCAATGTATTAAATTACCAAGTACCTGGCGGAATGATTTCGAATTTAACATCTCAATTATCTGAAGCTAATGCTATAGATAAATATGACGAGGCCTTGGAAGAAATACCAAAAGTAAGAAAAGAGCTAGGATACCCACCACTTGTAACTCCCACCAGCCAGATTGTAGGTAGCCAAGCCGTTCTAAACGTATTGACTGGTGAGCGTTATAAAATGATATCTGAAGAAGTTAAAAATTACATTGCCGGTCAGTATGGAAAAGCACCTCATGAAGTAGATCCGGAATTAAAAGATAGAATTTTGAAAGAAAAAGAGGAAATTACCGGTAGACCAGCAGATTATTTGGAATCTCAACTGGAAAAGGCTAGAGAGGAGATAGAGGAATATATTCAACAAGAGGAAGATGTATTGTCATATTGCCTATTCCCCAAGGTGGCTATAGAATTCTTCAAAAAGCGTCGAGCTGGAGAAGTAGTAGACCCAGAAGAAAATCAAGAACCTGAGCAAGAGACTGCTAATACAACAGCACCACAACAAGGGACAGGACAGCAAAGTAGTACACCAAATCAACAATCTGGTGAAATGACAGGTCCCAAAGAGCCTAAACAGTTGAGGGTGACCGTAGAAGGGCAAACTTATGATGTCGAGGTAGAACCTGTGGGAGGGGGTAGTCCTGGTATAAAGTCTATTAAACCTTCTTCTAAATCCAGTGGATCCAAACCAACAGCAAACAATAATCAAGGTTCTCAAGTCCAACAGTCGTCACAACCTAGCGAATCTTCTACACAAAGTTCTTCGACTGAAAAACCAGGAAGTACAGGTACGACAGTGAAAGCACCTATTGCTGGTAATGTTTTAAAAGTCAATGTTTCACCAGGCGATAATGTCAATGGTGGAGAGGTTGTAATGATTTTAGAAGCTATGAAAATGGAGAATGAAATTACTGCTGATACCGGTGGTACTGTAAAAGAAGTCAAAGCTGCAGAGGGAGCTAGTGTTAACTCTGGAGATCCGTTAATAATTATAGAATAAGTATAAATAAAAATTGCTTGAAGAAAGAATTAATCAATTAAAAACCGGGGCAGAAAAGCCCCGGTTTTTAATTGATTTTCCTGTATAAAGTTGAGCCATTTTTTTGAGTTTGTCAGTATGGATCAACCTTATACAGGAAAATCAATTTTATTATATAACATATGAATACATACAACATTGTGAACTATTTCGCTTTTGTTTTGTGATAACCTTAACACATTTGACCAAAAAGCAGGGACCCCCTGCTTTCCCTGTAGAAATAGTTTGCGATTTGTCATTGTAATGTAAATGTAATTTAAAATTATTCAAAGATTTCTTGGCAATAGTCTTTTTCACATTTATAGCGTAGTTTTCGCTCTTCCCGAATAACTTTTTTGAAAGGTAAATTAGAACTCCATCTTTGATAGCTTTCCTTCATTTCTTGGTAACCTTCGGGAATAGTTTTGTGTTCATCAACTTCAACTAATTTGTCTTTGATTAAGACAGCACCACTTCTCATGGTTCCTAAAAATCCTGTTCCTACTAATAATAGAATGAACGGAGAGGAAATTCCCATGCCAGACAGAGCCACACCTGTGATTATCAACATCAGACTCAATACAAATACATTAATCATTGATATCCCTCCTTAACTCCCTTTACGGGAAATTATAATTTTCACAGAACTAGTGAACCTGTCAAGACCAATCAAATTTTCAATGTAATTGAACCTATTTCTGTTAACTCAAACAGTTTTGTGAGCATACCGCCTCTTTTATTGAAATTACCAATTAGAGGCAAAAATTGTCAAGGTAGTAATAATCACTATGAGAACCATCAAAACTAATAACTGATCAAAGTTGATATTTTTTATAGTTAACCAACTTAAATTTAAATTAGTTAATTTGGCAGTATGTTTTTCTTTAGAATCCCCGCTTTTGGTAATATCTGTGTTAGTAACAGGGATGTCATCAGTATATAACTCAGTTAATGCCATCATGACTAGTTCCATTGAACTGTATACTGTTCTGAAAGTTGAGGTTATAATATAGTCTGCACTAAAAACATCTGGAATATGAACCCCTCTTTGTAGAGGATTTCGGATCAAATAAAATATCACAATACCACCAAGTCCTAATAATAAAGCGTCTTGTATACCGGGCAAACTGTATACTTCTAAGGAAGAAGAATAGGGTATCTGCTGAGACATTAATTTTGGGAAAATACCTAGAATTAACGTGAAAGCCGAAGCTACTAGAATAGCAAACTTCATAGAAGATGGGAGATTGTATTTTACTTGTCCTTTTCCTTTAATAAATCCTAAATACACAAATTTGCTGAATGATGCTGCTGTTCCCAAACTTGCTAGTAATAGCATCCACTGAAAAATTCCAGCTCCCTCGAAAGCAGTCTTTAGTAAATACTTACTGACAAACCCATTAAATGGTGGAATACCTGAGATAGATAAAGATCCAAATAAGGCACCTATAAAAGCTACTGGTATTACTCGATAGACATTAGTAGTTCTTTGATCATGCTCATGGATTAATTCTTTTATATTTTCTGTTCTTAAAGAATACAGTAAAGACCCAGCACTCATGAATAATAAAGCTTTATATAACATGTGATTAACAATATGCAACATGCCGCCATCAACAGCTAGTGAAGTACCTAACCCGACTCCTGCTACCATATATCCTACCTGACTTATGATATGAAAAGACAACAAATTGCGAAGATTACTCTGCAGTAGTGCGCAAGTGATTCCCATTAGTGCCATGGTTGCTCCCATTAATACAATTCCTTCATGAGGTGGTAAAATTCTGGCTATAGCATAAACTCCAACTTTGGTAGTTAAGCCAGATAATAGTACACTAGCAGCTAAATTGGCTGTGGGATAACTCCAAGCAACCCATATATGCAGTGGCAAAAAAGCTGATTTGACTGCAATGGCAATTATAAAAAATATCAAACCATTTTCAGGTGTTTGGATAGCAAAAGATTCTGTTTCTGCAAAATGCAGTAATATTCCAGCTAACATCAGTAAACCGCCGACTATGTGCATATACAAAAACCGAAGTCCCAAGTAAGTTTTTTGTTTTTCAGCAGCACCAATTATGATTATTCCTGCCACAGATAGAGTGAGTAGCTCCCAAAACAAAAATAATGTAATAAAATTACTGGCTAAACTGACACCAATTGCACTAACAACTGCCCATACTGCTAAAGCTTTTTCTTGAGCGGTTAAACTATTATAACCAAACCATAGTGCTAAAGAACCAACAAAGGTAAATCCAAAAAGCATTATTCTATTGTAAGGGTGGGCTGAAAAGTTAAGCACTTTACCCAAATTCAATTCACTAGTTTGTATAAACCCTGTACCTAATCCATTTGTTAAGTTGTAAATGGCTAAAAAGGCTAGAATGCTGATAATTATAGTAAACAAGCTTTTTCGAACCTTATAAGTTGATAATAAAAGTAAAGGAGATAAAATAACAGGCACTATCATTCCTATGGTTATGAATACAGGTAAAGTGAGCATTTCTACCCCCCTAAATTCCAGACAAAAAATTTCACTTTCCTATTGTGCCGCTATTATACCAGCACTAAGCTGTGAAATCAATTTACTAGCAAAAGTATTTTTTATCACATTAAAATGTGATAAAAAATACTTGCGGCGCTTTATTTAATAATAAGCGCTGCTATCTTTTTTTGCTATCAACACGCAACTTTAACAAGCCAAGTAATAAATAAATTAATTTTTATTTTACAGCCACTTATTGGTGTGAGATAATTACACTCGGTGATAATTATGATTAAACATAAATTGGGACAAGTTAAAGCAAAACTTATTCAAGTCCTAAAATTAGAGTCAACACCTCGAAAAATAGCTATTGGAATCGCTATTGCAGTTTTCTGGAATTTTCTTCCTTCTCTGGGAGTGGGTCCCTTTTTATCCGCTTTTGCAGCTAGAGTTTTGAGAGGTAGTATTGTGGCAGCTGTTACTGTAAATCTAGGTACAGGAGCTTTAATTCCCTTATTTTATACTTTGAATGTAATGATGGGTCAATTTATTATTGGTGGAGAGAGTACTAGATTACAGTTAGCTAATATGCTGACAGACTTATTTGAAGATACCTTTACCTATTTGGAAGGAGCTTTAGGAGAAACAACTGTTGAATCTTTATTGGCAGGTATAGAAACATTTTCTGTAGGTTTTTTTATAGGTGCAGCTATTAACTCACTATTAGCTGGATCCTTGCTCTATATTATCTTTTATTACTTGTTGCTTAAGCGGCAAAAAATGAAGCAAAAATTGGATTTAGAACATAAAAATTATTAAAGTTAAATATATAAAAACCGCCTTTAGGCGGTTTTTATATATATCAACAACAGAATATAACAGCACCTTATGATCAGTAATTCTCTGCTACAGAGATATTCAAATCAAAATCACCGATATTTGTGGAGATAGGAAGTAATAGTGCATGATCTGTTGCCATAGAAATTGATTGATTTTGACCAATGATAACCTGTGGTGGGACTATATTACACTCGAATTTATCTTCTTTTAAATATGTGACTGCATTTCCACTAATAATATTTGCTACTTCTCCCAAAGCTGAAGTTACAAAACTGTCCAATTTTTCTAATTCCATTCCAGACATAATTTTAACAATTTCTAGAGTCATACTTTTAGGGAAGCTATACATGACTGTTCCCGACAAACTCCCAGTTATACCTATTATTACATTGGCTTCATTTCCCGGTATCACATCATCAACTAAATCTAACTGACCTCTCTCGGTTTTTAAATCTAACATATTCATGAGTACATCATTAGTTGCTTGGTAAAATGGATTGATATAGTTAGCTTTCATTATCTTCACCTCCGGCTGTACTCTCTACATATTCCGCAATTTTTTGATCAGTTGAAGCTACATGGTTAATAAGCCAAGCCATCAGCATACCACCAAACTCTTGCACTAATTCTTCATCATAGTTTTCTTCTTCAAACTTTTGTGCGTATTCGGTCACTTTTGCTTTAAAGTCTTCGTGTATGGCCTTGTGTTCTTCGTATTCAGGGAAACCTATCTCTTTCAGATAAGCTTCTTCAGAATCAAAATGGGTTATTACATACTCTTTCATGAATTCTAAAGTTTCTTTAACTTTTTCTAGTTTTGTTTCCCATTCTCCATCACTTTTGATAACTTTGAGAAATTCACCGACTCTATCAAACAGTTCTTTGTGTTGGTGGTCAATATTTTCTATACCGAGCTTGTATTTTTCTTTCCACAACACTTTAATCACTCCTTTTTATTTTATTTATGATTAGTTGTAGTTGAATGTTGATATTTTATGGCTATCAACGTTCAACTATAACACAGCCTATTAAAATACTTTACTGTATTATATATTTTCTATACCAAGCTTTTTTAGATATTTCCAAGACAATTCCATTCTTACAGTCATAAGTGGATCAACTACTTGACAGATCTTCAATTCTCCAAATAAGCTTAATAAACTCACGGCTTCTTCCATACTAATATTGGCTTTATTAGCTAAAAAACCACATGCTTTAGAAGTAACTCCTTTTACGCTACTGTCTAGGGTTTTTTCACTGTGCACAAAAATAAGATCGGTTCCGTTGTCAATCATGGGAGTAGGCCAATTAGCACTACTTTCTAAATTGTTTTTAGGTATTACTTCGGTGTTTAATGTTACTTTACCGTTGATTTCTAAACCGGTCATGGAGACTTCTCCATCAGCCATTACAGCGTGTAGATCCCCCAGAGCTAATAAAGCGCCATTGTGAGCTACTGGTAAGTATAATGTAGAACCGGTTACTATCTCTTTACAGTCCATATTTCCTCCGTGTTCACCAGGAGTGCCACACGGGATGGGATCTACACCTGAAGGTGCGGTCCCGATAACCCCTATCATAGGTTTGATAGGTATTTGTAAATTTTCACTTACTATGGCTTTATTGTTTTGAATGGGGATTATTTTAGTGGTTTCTTGACTGATTTCGTCACCGATGACTCCAAAATTTGGTGCTGTTACCATCACACCATGATCTCCTACTAATATATCTTCTATAGTAATTTTTAAAACATCACCAGGTTTAGCATCTTTGATGTATATAGGGCCAGTAGCTGGGTTGATCTGTTCCCAACCAATGTTGGTAAACTTGTCCTGTTCAGATGTAATTTGATTAGTAAAACAATCAAAAGTTTCAAAAATTACCTGTTCGTTTGAATTGATCTCTGATACAGGTGAATTACTTCCAGAAAGTTGATATACAACGTGATCTTTAGATATTAAAACCATTAATTTCACTCCTTTTAACCAAATATTTTGATAATAATAACTTCTTCAATAACTTCTTCATTTAAGATAAAATCCCTTCATTTTGTAAAAGAATCAGTTAAAATTGAAGATTTATTGCTACCTACAACGGAAGATAACAGTGCTTTTTAAAAGCTCTACATAAAAGCGCAAACAGACTTGCTTAAAAGTGAATTAACTAGTAAAATATTTTTTAGCTATTAGCATTCAACTTAACTGAACTTAGAGCTTAAATAAACTATTGGGAGGGATAAAGTAATGCCTAATTTCGATTTTAGATGTACCGATTGTCAATCGAAATTTTCAAAACGTGTTTCGGTGCAAGAGAAAGATGCTGTAAAATGTCTCAACTGTAATTCTGATAATACTAAACAAATATATA
>CAZKUS010000071.1:0-8504 GCA_964556025.1 uncultured Clostridia bacterium
CAACAATCGAGCTCAATTAGTGTGGTGTTTATATGAATATCAACAAAAGCATTACAGAAGATTAGTTAAAATAGCCTTGCCTGTACGAACAGGCGGGGATGAATTAATAATTTGTAATGAATACCTCTATTTGATATATTTGAGTGCCTAAAAAAAGGGGCTAACCCCAAGAAGTTTCACTTCTGGGACAGCCCCTTTTTTTGTCTAGTTCGTCTAATTATCTGGTATTTTAAGTTAATTTGACCGGAATCTTTAATTTTTTACTCATTGGTTTAAATCAGTTTAAGTTCCTTCTATCCTGCAAATTTACTTTGGGAGATACCACCATGGGCGTCCCTCTCATCTTATCAGTAAGCTGTCCCACTATCAGAGCGTTTTGCTCTCCGGCAGGAAGAAGCAGATATTCCATATTCTGCTCCAATTGATCTCTGGTAACATCTTCTTTACAGCGATAAGTCAAAGAAAATTCAGTAGTTATTTCCAGTAATCCTTGAGGCACGAATCTAGTGCGACAAGTAGCTGATATAACAGCCATATCGGCTGTTTTTTTGTTGATCACATAATTCCAGTCTGTTATCACCCGCAGGCGCTCACCGGCCTGGGGGGTGTTCTTTATAGTCTGGGCATCTACCCTCTCCAAACGAGTTCTTACTAGTTCCAATTTCGGTTTTTCTGTTTCAGCCAAATGTTATCCCTCCATTTTTTATCTTAGGAGCTGTTATAACAGTTCCTTTAACTAAATATCATTTCTCATTCTCCTGTTGATTACAGCATCCACAGTAGTGGGCAGTCTCAAAATCACGGAAAAATCCTTCCCGGGCACCGTAGGATCCCGCTCCTGCACTTTCATTGACAAATGCTCTAAACAGTTCATCTCCACCGGGTAAGTCGTCATGACCTTCTGGATGCCACTGAACTCCTACACAAAATAAGCCGGAGATCATCTCTATCGCCTCGATTATCCCGTCTCGTGACCAAGCTGTGGCAACCAAGCTGTCCCCAGGTTCTTTTACGGCTTGATGGTGAAAGCTATTTACTCTGATATGTGGGTAACCGATAATTTCACCTACCCGAGTACCTTCAGCTACAGATATTTCGTGGGTGGGATAAGATCTAGGAGCCTGCTGTTTGTGTTTCACTCTATTTGCCGTGTCCATATCAGCATAAAACTGTGAAATCAGGTCCTGATAGTTACTTCCTCCCAAGGCCACATTGATGGACTGCATACCTCTACAAATTCCCAGGACAGGAATGTCACGTTCTAGAGCTAACACCACCAAGTTCAGTTCCAGTATATCCCGCTCCGGCTCTATACCACCTTGCCCAGGTAGGGGCTCTTCACCAAAATACGCCGGGTCAGGATCATCTCCTCCTGTCAGTAACAGTCCATCTAGTTTATCAAGAATCTTACCCAAATAGTTCTGGGCGGTTTCTCGCGAATTTTCCTGTAACTCTTCTCGCATCTGCCTGGCCACCTGTGAGCTGGGATTTGGTATCACTAAGGGGATCCCTCCCATCTGCTCTACTTTATTGGTGTACAAATGGTTTATGCGAGTAGTACCGGCAGAACTGTCTTGAAAAGCAGTTACGCCTATTACAGGCGAACTGTTCTGAACAGTAGTCTCGGTCTCGCTTTCCTTAGTTGTACTCATGTTGATTACCCTCCTTTGGTCACTTGATTCTGTTTTATTTTATTATTGGTAGCAATTATTAATTGATGTATCAAACTACAGCATTTCGAGTGAAATTAATAATTGTATTGCTACCAACATCCAATATCAACTTACAATTCAGTATCAAACTTACAATTCAGTATCAAACTTACAATTCAATATCAAACTTACGATTCAATATTAACTTACGATTCAATTGAATTTATTATGGATGATTATTCCTCTGTCACTCTGTCAACTCTTTTTGCAACCTACTATCTTCATGAGGGGGCACTCTTGCGTACACTTCCATCCCTTTTTCATGATATTCCACATCCAAAACCTCCCCATATTCATGAAGCCGGGCCCTTAAGTCCTCCCGATGATATGGTATGGAGTAGGATTTTCGCACCCATGAACTCTCTAAATAGCGCTGTATACCCTTGTTGAGCCGATCTAGCCCTTGCTTTTTTAATGCCGAAATACCCACAGCTGCGGGGAATTCGGCCCCGAGCAATGGATCTGGATTTTGCAATTTATCTACTTTATTGTACACCTTGATTGTAGGGGTTTCTTCTAGATCAAGGGTATCCATGACTTCTTCTACTGCTTCAATCTCTTCTTCTACTCTGGGGCTGGAAGCGTCAATAACATGTAAAATCAGATCCGCTTCTTCTACCTCTTCCAAAGTAGCCCTAAAAGCAGCCACCAGGTGGTGCGGTAATTTATTGATAAATCCTACAGTGTCCGACAGTAGAGCTTGAGAACCTGAAGGTAAAGTCAAACTCGCCAGTTTGGGATCTAAGGTGTTAAACAGCTCGTCCTTGGCGGTTACATCCGTCCCGGTCAGATTGGACAGTAATGTAGATTTTCCTGCATTAGTATACCCCACCAGGGAAACCACAGGTAGATTGTGCTTTCTCCGGTACTGACGTTTTTCTTCACGGCGCTTTCGCACCTCGGCCAAGCGACCTCTGATCTCATCTATCTGTTGGCGAAGATGGCGCCTATCAATTTCTAGCTTCTGCTCACCACTACCACGAGTGCCGATACCACCTGCCAGGCGACTCATTTCACTACCTCGCCCTACTAATCTGGGCAGAAGATACTCCAGGCGAGCTAGTTCCACCTGAAGTTTTGCCTCTTTTGAATGAGCCCTACGGTGAAATATATCCAAAATTAGAGCTGCTCTATCCCACACTTGCAGATCCAGTTCATCTTCCAAGTTGCGAATCTGACCAGGTGAAAGCTCATCATCGAAAATCACCATATTACAGTCCAACTCATCAGCCATAGCACCTATTTCCCTGGCTTTACCTTTTCCGATGAAAAATCCAGGATGAGGTTTGGCTCTTTTTTGTACAACTTCTGTCACAGCTTCTATACCGGCAGTATCTACCAAACGCTGAAGTTCTTCCAGAGATTCTTCAGTGGTAAAGCGTTGATCTACTCCCATCTGTTCCAAAGCTACTAAAATGGCTCTACTGGTTCCCATTTTATTTATATTTTGATGCAAACTTTTACTGAGCTTATCCGTCATTCAGATTAACCTCCATATCCAGTTCTCTGACTGGTAAATTAACAATTTCATTGTCAGGTGAACTTAAGTATTCTTTGTAATTATCCGGGTGAATCAACCGAATTCCAGAGGGGAGATCTGACTTTTCGCCGTTCTCACTTTGGCCGAGAATGTCACTTAATTCAAAGTCTGAACCATGATCATCACTGTTCAATATATCTCCCGGATCTACAGTGTACAAAAGTACGGCTGTTATCTCTTGATCAATAGACAAATCGCCCATCAAGTCTGCAGAAACATTTTCACTTAGCTGAAAATACAGTTCCTCACTTATTTCTCCACCTTTGCCATTCTTGTCTTCATCGTTTATAAGTTCACTATCACTCTGATATTTTTCCCATGAATCTACTTCCGTAAATTTATCTAGTGTTAAATAAACTCTTTGATATTCTTGAGATAAATCCTCCTCAATTTGAGTATATGTAAAATCAGAAAACTCTTTACGATTATCTGTTATGTAGTCTGGAATCACCGATACCGAGTGTTGATAAAAGGGGTGAGTGGCCCTGACAGGTTCCAAATATTTATAAGGATAATAGATCGCTATCACGGGAGCCAGTCCAGGTTGATTTCCCGGTACAAAATCTTTGAGATTCAACTCACCGTAACCATCCCCATTATCATTAGGGCTAATACTGACAGTTAAGTTAAGACACAACCGCTCACCACTATATGGTTCAATTTCACCTCGAAAATTTTCCAAAGTAGGCGCTTTTTCAAGTTCGGCAGGTGCTTGAGTAGTTTCCATAATGTGATGGTACAGTGGTAAATAAAACAGCCAGATGAAAAGTCCGATGAGCACTGCCATTGCCGCTATTCCTAGTATAAATTTACTGCGGCTGTCTCCTGTCACTAGCCAAAGCAGATAGCTTAAAAGCACAAAAGCCATGACAGCTACCACGGCAATCAGTATTAACGTAACCATAATCTTGCGTCCTCCTGTCAGTATAACACAGATCTTGACATTAATATGAGTAAATTCACTAGATAATATTATGAAAAAAACATATAACCGAGTATTAAAATTTTAATTAAACTTTTCCCAAATTATTACTCAAATAACTATCAGCACCATAATACACTAATTTTCCTTGACTGCTAAGCAAAAAAACTCCCCTAAAGGAACTATAGGGGAGAATAATTAGGGATAAAAATGGGATGGGAAACTTAAATCTTATGTTTTTTCAATTCTAACTGCAGGACACCGGTCAGTTCTTGTAACTGTTCCGTATATTCACCTAACTCTTTGATTTTCTCGGAATACTCATTGACATTAGAGCTCATCTCTTCAGAAGCAGCACTATTCTCTTGGGCTATGGCTGCTAATGAATTAATACTTTCAAACACCTGATTCATAGTTTTCGTTTCACTGGATAGTTTATCTACCATTTCGGCTATTTTTTCCGCCACTTGATTTATCTGGTCCGTAGCTTTTCCGGTCTCATCGGCTGTACTCTGTAGCGTGCCTGTGCTCTCTTCCAGACGTGTAAATTGATCATTTATATCTTTAACAAGTGTATCCACTTCTGATACAAAACTTTTCAGATTGTCACTAATTGTACCCACAGCTTTACCGGAGTTTTCCGCCAGGTTCCTAACTTCATTTGCCACTACCGCAAAACCTTGGCCGTGTTCACCAGCTCTGGCTGCTTCTATAGATGCATTTAGTGCCAGCAAATTGGTCTGTTCGGCAATTTCCTCCACAGTATTGACAATTTCCAGCATATCTTCCACATTTTTGGACAGTTCTTTGCCTTTAGAGTCCACCCCGGCAAATTGTTCTCGGACATTTTCCAGCTTACCGGCCACGTTGCGCACATCTTCATGACTGGCTCTGATGTTTTTTACGGCTTCTTCCAAAGATTGTTTATCGTCCAATTCCTCATTGGCAATGGACTGAATGTTTTCCACATTACTCTGCAATCGACTGACTGAACCTTCTGTTTCCTCTGCCTGCTGAATAGCTCCTTCCGAAACTTCCTGCACCATTTGAGAAATGTCATCAGACAGCTCTTTCATATTGTCAGATACTTGTCCATACCGTTCTACGAATTTGGACATATCATCAGTTCCACCTTTAAGGAACAATAGCCCTTTTTTCAAGTTAGTCTTAGATTCAAACAATTCTTCCTGCATATCTTCCAAATAATCGCTGGATTTTAAGCGCATGGCCTGAGATAGGTCCATATTTTTCATTTTTGTAATCTCATTTTTGATTATATCTAAAGGAGACAGCACAATTTTAGCTGTTCCGTAGACCACCACTAAACTAGCGACTAGTACTACTGCCCAGAGTGGATCTGGCTGGAACCCGTCTAGTGCTGCTACCACTGCTGTAGTCACTACACTACTAGAAACCGCTATTTTAGCAGGTAGACTCTTGAGCGAACCCAGAGATAAAAACCGGCTCATGGAAAAATTCTTGGTGCCAGCAGTAGGCTTTTCTGTGGTAACATGCACCACCATATAATGTTTACCATCAGCAGTCTTACCTTCTTCTAATTTTTCTGCTGTTACTTTTTCCTGAAAATAATCTCCTACACCTTCAAATAAACCCATGAGATAATCCGTCAGGCCCCTGTGCGAAACATAGCTCATTTTAATTTCAGTTGGTGAAATTTCTTCCGCTTTCATCCCCGGGGGATTAGCTCCGGATATCATCTTGGTTAGCTGTTTATGTACTTCATCCATCATCATTAAAAATTCTTTGGCTGTACTCTGTTCAAAGTAGGAAGGAAAAAGTTCATTAAACGCCTGAAGATTTTCTTTACCCATCTCTTTAAAAACTTCAGAACTGCTAACTCCTTCTTGTTCTGCCACCTTGTCAATCAAACCTCGGGCCTTGTCATCAGGCACATTTTCCGTAGGAGAAATTATATCGTCACCTTCCCAGCCCAATTCGGAAACCACTTGAGAGACTTTATCTTCACCGTACAAATAATTTAAAGTGTTTATCCAAGCTAACACTACCGTTCCTTTCATATTGTTCCACCTCCGTCAAAGTTCACCTTATTAGTAATCAAACTCAGTTAAAGTTGAATGTTGATAGCAATAACAGAATATAACAGCGCCAATAATTAAGCCTTTTCCCTTTTACATCTGACTATGATTATTGCTATGACTTGCCAAACCAAAATTTAGCAGCAGTTATAATAGTTATCATCAAAAATACCTGTAAACTATAATTCTACATATTTCTCCAAATACCTGTATTTTTTTAAGATTTTTGTCATCCATTCATTTTCCACCAGGACTTTTTACCTGATGCCAGCTGTACTAAACATACAGAGATAAAAGATATTAGCATAGTAAACCAGAAAGTACCTAGCCGACTCAAAATACTCAAGCTAAGTGCAGGCCCTCTAGCAAGACCCATTCGAAGCAGTTGCACCATCATGGCACCTTCAAAGGTGCCGAGTCCGCCAGGGCTTACAGGAATCATACCGAATAAATACCCTATAAATGCCGCAGTTGAAACTTGAAAAAATGACAGTTCTATTTCGAGATCCACACTGATCAGATAAGCTTTTACACCTAACAAAAACCAGATCATAAGACCAATGAGGAAAGCTCCTGAAACAGAAAGTTTGTGTTTCCAAAACAGCTTGATAAAATAGCCAGTTTTTTCTATGGTTATTAATAGTTTTGATTCTGGATTCAACTCTTCTAAGCGGTTTTTAAAGTTAAACACCAAATAACAGAGCAATATTATTAAAATCAAAGTTGATACAACCGTAATTAACACAGGAGTGTCCACTAAAAAATCCGGTATGGCCATAAATAACCCAAAGTAAAAAAAGGCCAACACAGCAAAAAAGCTGCTAATACTCAATATTTTGTGACACGCCACTAATAAAATGGCTTCTTCTTTGGTATATTTCAGCTTTCTAGTGATCATAATAGCTTTTAAGCCCTCTCCACCTGTTTTGGCAGCTGGGGTAACTCCCTCCAGTAGAGTTCCGTAACTATTGATTATCCAGAAATCTCTCATCCCCCCAGGACTCCGGTGTTCAAAGACACGAGAACAGAGGTGCCATTGATAGGCAACCAAGACCAAAGTGAATAGTTGAAGAAACAATACCGAACTAATGCTAGCAACTGAAAGCATACTCACACTAGAAAAAAACTCAGGTAAGTGTTGAATTAAAAAAATGGCCACTACTATGAAAAAAATAGTTTTGATTACCGTTAAAATTCTGGTTTTTGATTTCTCTGTTGTAAGCACATGTTTAAGTTGTGTCAAAATCCCAGTCATTTGTTACACTCCCTTGCTAGATTGTTTGCTTTTGTTAACTTAGTTCAGTTAAAATTGCGTGCTGATAACGATAAAATTATTAATTGAACAATTCACAAGAGCTTTACTATACACCTAACTTATCATTAATACAGTCAATCTCTCTAATTAACAATCAAATATTTCCCGGTAGAAGTTTGTAATTCCTTCTTAATAAACAAACTATTTTAAATCAAGTTATGATAAATCTGGCAGAAAACCATGTACTTTAACTATAGAAATTGAAATAAGAATAGGAATAGAGATAAGGATAAAGATAAGGGTAAGGGTAGAAAAATACTGTGGATTTTTTGCTCAAAAACAAATAAAAAGGAAAATTCTTTTCAAATGTCACTTTTTTAGCAGGATTCAGGAATCTTTTGGCGAATATGAATAAATATAGGAAAAAATAAAATCTAACTTAAAGGAGTTGATTGACATGGCTGATAAAGAAAAGAATGCTAACACTACAGGTATGACTAAAGAAGACAATATTGAAATAGTTGATGATGTTATTGCGATTATCGCAGGCATTGCTGCTAATAAAGTTGAAGGAGTCAAAGGCATGACAGGCGGATCTTTTGTAGGTAATATTGCCGAAAGAGTGGGCAAAAAAGATCTAGCCAAAGGTGTTAAAGTAGAAACTTCTGAAGAAGGTGAAGTACATGTGAACATGAGTATCATAGTTCGCTATGGTGTAAAAATCCACGAAACGGCTAAAGAAGTTCAAAAAACAGTTAGAGAATCAGTACAGTCCATGACAGGGTTAGATGTACCATCTGTGAAAGTAAATGTGCAAGGTGTTGAAATGGAAAGTGAAGAAGAGTCCGGTGAGGATGTCATTGAAGCAGAAAAAGAATAGTAATACAGTAATAAATACAGTATAATGACCTCATAACTTCAGTAAACTATTTCCTATCATAAATTCACAGAAAAATTAAACAAGAGATTTCAATCAGTAGTTCAAGCTCCCCATTGATAATACGGGGGGCTTAATTTA
>CAZKUS010000072.1:0-8458 GCA_964556025.1 uncultured Clostridia bacterium
GTACATTAGACTGACCTCTCTGTGCGTTCACTCCACCTCCGGCAATTCCCATATTACCCAGTAATAGCTGCAGCATAGCGATGCAGCGCACATTCTGAGCTCCGTGGGTGAACTGGGTAATACCCATGGCATACATGATATTGCCAGCTTTTCCTGATTCACCAGTGCTGCAAAACGTTTGTGCAACTTCTTCCAAGCTATCTTTGGGACATCCTGTAATCTCACTGACGGTGTCTAAATCGTATCTTTGAAAATGCTCTTTTAATAATTTAAAAACACAATTGGGATCTTCTAAATTGGGATCTGTTAAAATCTCTCCATCCTCATCTCTTTGGTAATAGTCACCATCCACTTCTTCTGGGGAAGTGAACATACCATCTTCAAAACCGAACTCTTCTTTTATGAGATACGAAGCGTTAGTGTAATGTTTCACGTATTCTTCGTGAAAGAGTTCATTTGTTAGGGCGTAATTAATGAGCCCCGCTAAAAAGGCAGTGTTCGTACCAGGCCGGATAGGGGCATAGATATCAGATACTGCAGCGGTTCTGGTCACTCTAGGATCTACACATATTAATTTAGCACCTTTTTCTTGTCTGGCCTTATCGATCCACTTTAGAGATACAGGGTGGTTTTCGGCAGTATTAAGACCAATATTCATAAAAACATCTGAATGTTGATAATCAATCCAGTGATTTGTCATAGCTCCCCTGCCAAACGTGGCGCCGAGACCGGCGACCGTAGAGGAGTGTCAAAGACGGGCACAGTGATCAATATTAATTACTCCTAAAGCCCTTATTAATTTGTGGTAGAGATAATTTTCCTCGTTATTGCACATTGCGCTGCCCAGATGAGAAATGGCCTTAGTTCTATTTACTGTCACTCCGTTTTCATCTTGTTGTTCAAAAGTTTTGTCTCTAGTTTGCTTGATTCTATCTGCTATTTTGTCCAGAGCTTTTTCCCAACTAATTTCTTCCCATTCTCTACTATTTGGAGCTCGGTATTTAACCTTGGTAAGTCTTTGAGAGTTAGGTACAATACTTCCCTTTTCATCATAAGTATTTACCATATTAAAAAGAGCGGCTCCTTTGCTGCATAAAGTACCTTGATTGATTGGGTGATCGGGATCGCCTTCGGTGTTTAACAACTTGCCGTCTTGGACATGGCAAATTATCCCACACCCTACTGAACAAAATGGGCAAATAGTAGTGACTTCTTTAGCGTAGTTTATTCTGACTGCTTGGTAGGATCCATGTGCTGTTTTAATTCCCATGGAAGTTAGAGAGGCAGCTGTGACAGATACTCCAGTAACTTTGAAAAAATCACGGCGGGTTAATACCAAAAATCATTCACCTCCTTAATAAAGTTAAATATGAGTTAAATCACCATCATTGATCCAGCTGAAACCAGAACCTGCTCTAAAACCTTCTGCTTCAGCATAAAGATCGTGACTTAAACTGGCGATATTGTGGATTTCCAGTAGTAACTGGGAGCCAGTTTTACGCGAATCAAAAACTTTGTGATAACTAGAACAATTATTGCAAAAATAAACTCGACATAAGTCATTTGCTGATAAGGTGAAAAATCCTAACTGATCTTGGTTTTCGTTTTCACAATATGGGCATTGAAGTCTTGGGAACTCCCATTGAATTCCGCATAACCAACATTCCATCACTTTTTTTCCGTCTTCAGCTCTAATTAGGCCATAATGTGGTTCATGAAAACAGATAGGGCAGTGCCCATTTATCCAGCTGTTTGTATTTAAATCTGCTGTATTTTTACGGACATCATACAGCTTCATTAAAGTAGATAACGAGAAAAATAGTATTAAATTAGTGAAATCTCTTTTTTCGGGCATTTGCTGACCCATGTCATTAATTAATTTTTTAATATCAGTAATTTGGATGTATTTGTGATAGTATGACAAGATAGTATTTAAATTTTGTGACCAATCATTCAAATCATCGGCTAGCTTTTGGCTATCAGATTTTGCTTTTACTTGCTTTAAAGCATGTTCTACAATATTTGTTAGTTCTGTTAAAGAAATTATCATATCGTTTGGAACGACTGTTGCTGTTTCTTTTTTGAAATTATGTTCTGCATCGGTGGAAGTGAATGGAATGTGATGTTGTTTGTCAAAATTGAAGTTATCAGTATTAGCAATCAATTCGTAACGAAATTGATATAGTGAATCAACTAACCATATTATATTTTCGAAATTACGATAATAATTACGGCAGTTTTCTATTTCATTTTTAAATTTTTCCGGTGACATATGCTCCCCCCTTTCAACTGCAAAGTGCTAACTATCACATAAAAAAGTGATGTTATTAACATTAAACAATTGTTTAGTGAAAATTAACAAAATTTAGACAATTATTAATAATGATAACCATCTCGATTAGCTTAGTAGTAGTTAATTTAATTAAAATATCGCTTAATATAATTCTTATTGTTATTATACTATAACTATAACAACTTTCCTCCGAACTTTTATTTTTGTCACATAAAAGTTATTTATGACTTTAAACTAGGAATCAGCAGAAAGCCTACTATTAGAGCTGAGGGAGTAGGAAGGTAAAAGGCATTATTAGCACTAAGATGAGCCTAAAAAAAGCTCCTCCTTATAGATAAACAGTTTTTGTTTTTAACTGTCTATCACAAGGGGAGCATATCATTTTTCCAGTTTCCCAGTAAAAAGAGTCTGTTACACTTGTTTGGCAAAACTTTCTCCAAACTCATGGGCTTTGGCTAGCGCGTCTTTATCGGGATTCCATTTCGCCATAAGTTCGGGTGAGATAACCTCGAAACCTGCTTCATCTAGCTCTTTGGAAATTATCTGTGCTGATTCACCACTCCAACCGTAACAGCCGAAGGCACCTGCAGATTTATTTTTAAACTTGAAACCTTTAATCATTTCTAACAAACCTGCAGTTGAGTAGAGGATACCTTTATTGATAGTTGAAGAACCAATAATAACGGCCTTGGATTTGAAAATTTCTGTGCTCAGATCGTTTTTGTCTCTTTTGGAAGAGTTATAAACTTTTACTCTGGTATCAGGAGAAGCAGAGTGAATTCCTTGGCAAATAGTCTCCGCCAATTTCCGAGTACCTTCCCACATGGTATCATAAATAATAGTTATCTGATCTTCTTGATAACCTTGTGCCCACTCCATATATTTTTCTACGATTTGCATGGGATTATCTCGCCATATAATACCATGACTGGTACAAATAGTATCTATCGGCAAGTTTAATTCTTGAAGTTCCTTGATTTTTTTAGTTACCAATGCACTAAAAGGTGTTAAGATATTGGCATAGTATTTGAGTGCTTCTTGATAAAGCTCTGCCTGATCTACCTGATCATTAAACAGATGTTCTGAAGCGTAATGTTGACCAAAAGCATCGTTGGAGAACAGCATGTTTTCTTTATCTAAATAACAAAACATGCTATCAGGCCAATGCAGCATCTGTGCTTCTATAAACGTTAAAGTCTTATCGCCAATATTTAACTGATCACCGGTTTTTACCTCTACAAAATTCCAATCTTTATGGAAGTGTCCTTTTATGTTCCTCACACCGTTTTTACTGGCGTAAATAGGCGTATTAGGGATCTCTTCCATCAATAAAGGTAGAGCGCCACTGTGATCTATTTCAGCGTGGTTCGCTATGATATAGTCGATTTCATTGAGATCGATCTCTTCTTTTAAATTTTCTACAAATTCACTGGCATAAGGTTCCCATACGGTATCTACCAATACTGTTTTTTCATCTCTTATTAGATAAGAATTATAGGTAGTGCCTTTGTGAGTAGATAGCTCTTGGCCGTGAAAAGTTTTTAAATCCCAGTCGACTTTACCTACCCATGTTACTGATTCAGATATTATTTTAGTCAATTTGCCATTCCTCCAATTATTTTGTGTTATAGTTAATCTAGAAACTTTTGAATTTCTAAACTGTAACCATCAGGATCTTGTGAAAAAAAGTGATAGATATTAAATTTTGGATGAGTTTTGGGTTCATTTTCTGGCTGATAGCCATTGTTAAGCAGATTATGATATGCTCCATCTACATCATCAGTCAATAGCGTGATAATAGGTCCTTTTCCTTCTGGCTTAACTTCCAAATGTTCGCAAAATCCTACCATGCCACCACCAGGTACTTGATAGATTCTGCATGCTCCTTGGTCTTTGTACAGGGGTAGCTTTAGTATCTGATGATAAAATGCGTGAACCTCCTCTAAATCGTTTGTGCCAAAAAATATGACTGAACCTGTCCACATAGATATCACCTTCCTATTTCTTAAAAAATTTGCAGGAAAATCTCAAAAAGCACAGAATTTTTAACTTCAGAGATAAATGTTACTTTCACTGTTTCAGTAATTTAATTCTAACCAATACAATCAGTCCTGTGAAAGGAGAGTTGTAGAATGAAAGGCTGCCTGGTAGTCACCATAATAACTGCTATAATTCTTACCGGTCTTTATTTTTTGACTGATACTGAAGAAGATATTACCCGGGAAATGCCCGGGATTATGTATACTACTGATTATTCTGTTGAAGAAGAAATAACCGTCACATTAGAAGGTGAATTACAAGAACCTATTTTTGATGAGCCTAGCTTTCAAGGAGAAATTGAAATAACAGGTGAACAAGTGTATTTTAATGAGTCTTTTAGGGGAGTCGAGCTTTCTAATGATGTATTTTTTGTAGGGTTTCCCGAAAGGGAAACCCCAGATGGAATAGTTTTTGGCAATATTACTTTATCAAGAGATTTAGACAGAATTATCGGATCTCTGTCTCTTAATGAAGAACAAACTTACTATTTCGGGGCTCCTGGAGAAAGTTTAGAAGAAATCCTCGAAATCCAATTGCCATAAATACAAACCAAACATTACTAACTAGATAGGTTGATTTATAACTTCTGTTAATTCAATTTCTCGTTAGACACTTTTTGTTAAAGTAGTGCTGCGTTTTGGTCTAAAAACTAGATTAAGTTTAACTCTTTACCTACTTTAGAAAACTTTTCTAAGGCAAAGTCTAGGTCTTCTTTGCTGTGCGCTGCTGATATCATGACCCGAATGCGTGCTTGACCGTGAGGTACTAATGGGAAGCCAATTGCTTGTGCGAAAATATCCTCTTCAAATAATTTTTCGCTAAATTTACTAGCATCTTTTGCATCTCCTATCATAACAGGAGTTATTGGAGTTTCTGATCCACCAGTATTAAATCCTAAATCGGCAATGCCATTCTTGAAGTATTTTGCATTGTCCCATAGTTTGTTTACTAGTTCATCACTGTTGGATAATATATTTATTGCCTCTAAAGTGGCTGCAGTATCGGGGACTGTCAAAGCAGAACTAAAAGTGAAAGGTCTAGCTTTTTGTTTAATATATTTGATTAATTCTTCACGACCAGCTATACAACCTCCCATAACACCTAAAGCTTTAGAGAAAGTGCCGATTTCTATATCTACCTCTCCATGAAGGTCAAAATGGTCTACAATACCTCGACCGCTTCTACCTAGTACTCCTTCTCCGTGTGCATCGTCTACCATAGTCATAGCACCGTATTTTTTAGCTACTTTTACTATCTCAGGTAAGGGGGCGATATCTCCATCCATGCTAAATACTCCGTCAGTGATTATGAGTTTTTTACCAGGCAAATCCTGTTTTAGAACAGACTCCAGGCTGTCTACATCGTTGTGAGAATAAACTTTTATTTCTGCTCTAGAAAGCTTGCACCCATCAATAATACTGGCGTGATTTAATTCGTCACTTATAATGGTGTCTCCTTTTCCCACCAAAGAGGGGATAGCGGAGAGATTGGCTTTGAATCCTGATTGCACCGATAGAGCAGCTTGTACGCCTTTAAATTCAGCCAGTTTATTTTCTAATTTGTGGTGTATATCCATAGTTCCCGCTATGGTTCTAACCGCTCCAGGTCCAACCCCGTATTCGTCTATTGCTTTTTTAGAGGCTTCCACTATCTGGGGATGATCGGCAAATCCCAAATAATTGTTTGAACAGAAGTTTAATAATTTTTTTCCTTTGATCTGTACCCAGGCACCTTGGGGTCCCTCTAAAGTTTTAATATCTTTGTACAATCCTTTTTCCTTTAACTCTGACAATTCTTCTTGGATAAAATTTAGTTGATTTCCGGAACTCAATTTAAACACCTCTCTTAATAAAAGTTTTATGGATAGAGAATTACTTTACCAGTTTTTCCATCTTGAAGCATTTGAAAAGCTGTTTCAAACTCTTCTAACTTATATTTATGAGTGACCATAGGCATTAATTTATCTGCTAATCCTGATTTTAGCAGATTGTGCATTTCAAACCAAGTTTTGTACATTAGTCTGCCATTAATACCATAAGCCTTAGCACCTTTAAATATGAGACCATCAGCTAGATCTATTTGGCTTTTCCCTGGTGGAAGTCCTAAGAAAGAAACCCAGCCTCCACCTTTTAAAGCTGCTAGTCCTTCGTTTATAGCTGCATCTTTTCCGGCCATTTCTAAGAGGACATCTACACCGGCTCCACCGGTGCGTTTTTTGACCCATTCCACAGTATTGCTGTCAGCTGGATTGATTACTTCATCAGCTCCCATTTGTTCAGCCAATTCCATTCTATAAGTGTTGACATCAGTTGCTATAACCTGAGAAGCGCCCGCGTGTTTTGCTATAGCTATGGAAGCTAACCCGATGGGGCCACAACCTGTAACCAATACATCTTTTGCAGTTAATTCATCTATTAATGCGGCATGTACAGCATTACCAATAGGATCGTGAATAGCCCCTATTTCGGGAGGGATTGACTCATCGAGAATCCAGACGTTTTCTCTAGGTACTTTGACGTACTCGGCAAAACAGCCTGTAGTATCAACCCCGATTATTTCTACATTTTCACAGATATGTGCTTGACCAGTTTTACAGAAAAAACATTTGCCACAGACGAAATGCCCCTCTGCAGTTACCTTGGTACCTTTTGTGATATCTGATACGTTTTCTCCTAATTCCACTACTTCGCCACTGAATTCATGCCCGAAAGTTAATGGGGGTTTTATTCTACTGTCAGCCCACTGATCCCATTCGTAGATATGAAGATCTGTGCCGCATATAGCAGTTGCATCAACTTTGATTAACACTTCGTTAGTTCCGGGATTTGGTATATCGACTTCCCATAACTCCGCTCCTTCACCTCTTTGTGGTTTAACTAGACCTTTCATCTTTTTTGACAAAAAATCACTCCCTTAAAATTTTCTTTATAAAACAAAAATCTTTTACCGTCACTTGTATATTTTGACAAATATTTCAAAAATCCTTTCTTATTATGATAAATAAATAGTATAATATAAATATATAACAGGAGATATTATTAATATTAGAGAATACTTTGTATATATTCAGTATTGGTTTCTTCATCAGTAGTGATTTGCAAAAGCGAAAAAATAACAATAATATATTAGTTTTATCTTAATTTATACTTTTACAAGGAGGAGATAATCATGAAAAACTTACTGAAAAAGGGACTTTCTTTTGGACTGGGTTTAGCTGTTATGAGCAAAGAACAGATAGAAAAGACAGTGGATGAGTTAGTAAAAAAAGGAGAAATTGCTCCAGAGGAGTCCAGGAAAGTTGTCAATCAAATGATGGAAAGAGGAGAAGAAGAAAGGACTAAATTGAATGATATGATTAAGGATCAGGTAAATAATTTATTTGACGAGTTTGACACTGCTAGTCGCGAAGAAGTTACTGAATTAAAAGAAAAAGTGCGTGAACTTGAAAAGAGGGTAGAAAACTTAGAAAATAGGGATGAGGTTAATGAGTCTGACGCAGATCAATGAAAATTCATAAGCTAAAGTTGGGTGGTAATGATGTTTAAAAGGAGAATCAGACATCTTAATCGTTACAGGGAAATAGTCAGCATATTAGCTCGACACGGTTTTGGTTTTTTAATTGAAGAGCTAGGCTTGCATCACATGCTTTCTATACCTAGCCGGTTAAGAAGAGAATCTACACGGCAAATGCCCAATCCTGTAGGTGTGCGATTGAGATTGGCATTTCAAGAACTGGGGCCAACATTTATTAAATTAGGGCAAGTGCTCAGCACGCGCCCCGATATTTTTCCAGAACACATCATAAATGAGTTGGATAAATTACAGGATAGAGTGGCTCCTTTTTCTTATCAGGAGATACAAGAGACTATTGAAACTGAATTAAACACTTCAATAGATGAAGTGTTTTCTGAACTACATCAAGAACCTTTGGCTACAGCTTCAATAGGACAAGTTCATTCCGCTAAACTTATATCAGGGGAAGAAGTTGTTATTAAAGTTCAGCGTCCTAATATAACATCGGTGATTGAAACTGATTTGGGTATTTTGTCTGATTTAGTTAACTTGGCAGAACATCGATTCAATTTTATCTCACAGTACAATCTCAAAGAAGTAGTTGATGAGTTT
>CAZKUS010000073.1:0-8442 GCA_964556025.1 uncultured Clostridia bacterium
AATTGGTAGCATGGACAGGGCGTTCTACTGTACCTAATATAGTTATTTTTTCTGGTAATAACTGTATTAGTTGACTGCCAGTTAATGGGCCTAAAGCATCTCCGGTTGAACGATCTGTACCAATACATAAACAGACGATTTCGCTTATTGATGCACCATTATTTGAAAGTATCAGTTGCAACTTTTTTTGTATGTAATTTATTTTTTTAGTTTGTTCTTTTTCTATTTGGTTGTCTAATAATAGATTTGAATGCATTTAATTCACCTGCAATGTTTTATTAAAGGAGCTGTTATATTCAGCTATCAACATTCAACTTTAACATAGCCTTGTTAAAAGACTTATTTAAAGAGGGTTGCTAATAGCAATAAAATCTTATATTAAACGAATTATACGGTATTACAGCATAATCAAGCAGTGCCACTTACTAATTAGTATTTCAATTACCTTCTGCGAATATTCGATTAGTATATAAATATGAGTGTTAAAAGTTTTAAATAAAAAGAGGAAAAGAGCATAGATGCACGAATATTTGTTGTGGGAGGGATGATTAATGAATCAAGAACATATTAAAGAAAAATATTTAGAAATTATGCAATTAATTGAAGATAAAGAGTTTGTTCAAGCTGAAGAGAAGTTGAGGGATCTCTTGTATGAAAAACCTGAGTTTGCCCCTGCTTATAACAAATTGGGAGTTGTTAAAGCTAGGACTGGGGATATTGAGACAGCACAAGAATATTTTGAAAAAGCCATTGATTATTGGCCGAATTTTTCAGCCCCATATAGTAATTTAGGCAACATTTACGTAGAGCAGAATGATGACGAAACTGCAGAATACTACTATAATCAAGCTTTGAAAATTAACGATCAGAACCGAATTCCGTACAATAATTTAGCTAGAATTTATAAACAGAGAAGACAGATTGGAGCCTTTATTAAATATCAACAATTATCACATAAATACAGAGGAATTGATGGAGATCAAGAAGTATTTAAATACTTCTTTAATGAGGATGTCCCAGATAAGTTTAAGCAAGGAGGAATGCCCGGGTGCTTTTCATTTACAAAAACAATGCTAGTAACCTTAATAGTAATAATAGTGATTCTGATTTTACTATAAAATCAAAACGAAAGCGGGTATTTTATCTATTTCTTATATTAGCGTTTGTGCTTTTTACTTTGTATTTACTGTTACTGCATTATCCATATTTAGCTCATCCAATTCAGTTTGTGTGGGGAGGACCAGATATAAACTTAAGTGAATCCAAACAACTAACTGAAATTGGCCTTGAAGAAGAGATATTTGAAGTGGGATCAATATCAGATGATTATTGGTTTTTATTAACTGGAGAAACGGCTAATATAAATGTAACAGTGCTGGACAATAATTTAGAAATAATATATGAAGAAAACTCTCAAGAACAGGTTAAAGTGTCTGATGCAAAAATTGCTTCATTAAGTGAAGATAGCCTTATTGTTACTGAACCGGACGGTAGTATTATCTATGAACTTTCAGTTCATGAAAATGATGAATTGATTTATTTTGAGGACGAATATTTAGCGGTTGTCTCTACAAGTTTACAAATAGAAGAAGGTGAAATTGAACATCAAGATGAATTACTTTTCTATAATTGGGCTACTGAAGAGAGGATGGACATGCAGTTAGCAGATAAAGCAATTTTACAAGTACAATATGTTGAGAGTAATGAAAATAGTGACTTTGTTTATACAACACTTGATTTAAAGGATACATCAAGATATAAAGTTAATTCTAGAAAGATAGAACAAGACTTAGATGGAAAAAAGTATTTTTCAGATCAAAAAATGAGCTTTAATTTGGGATTTACACCTGTACAATTAGAAGGACATCAAGGTGTCATTCTAGCAAAACAAACTGGCGTATTAAATTTTGAAGAATTTGAGGATGAAATAAATTATCCGACTGGCCAGTATTATTCAGATAATGAAATAGTAGAGATATTTTACTGTAAAGAACTAGAACAAATTTTTGCACTTGAATATGATCAAATAAGTGAGAAAGAACAAGTATTAAACGAACAATTAGTTAATATAATTGATAAAACTGGTGAAAAACAACAACAGTTAAATTTACGTAGTGAAAGTATAGCATTTGGTTCACACAAAAGTGGCGAGGAGTTTTTGATTGCTGCTGATAGCTTGCTTTATCGCGTGGATTCAAATGGAAGGTCAGTTCATAGAGCCCCTTGGGATCAGGGTGAGCAGGGGGAGTTGTCAGAAACGGGCAGTGAATTTCTCAAGGTAGATAATGGAAATTTAATGTTATACGAACTGAAAAAAGAAAATTAATTTACATTCATATTGCAATATCCAAAGTCATAAAATTAAGTTGACTTTGGAGGTGAAGTAATTGAATATCATTGATATGTTTATAATTATAGTTGCAGCTTGGCACGGTGTGATAGGATATGTTAAAGGGATATGGTTGTCACTTGTGAGTGCCCTTGGTGTAGGAGTAGCTATTTTGGTGTCTTCAATAATGCATAGACCGTCAGCTAAGACTGTTGTTTCCGCTATTGATTACGATATGAACAAAACTATCAATTCTCAAAAAGTTAATCTAGATGTATTGACTGAATTAGGTTTTAATAATAAAGCTATTGAAACTTGGTATTTTAAAGAAGGCGGTCAACAAGAGACTATTCAAGTACAGTCATTAAAAACTGGTGAGATCTCCCAAACTTGGGAAGCAAATATGTCAGAATTACTGATGTTTTTATTGATTAATGGACTGATTTTTGTAATTATTTATGGTATATTTCAAAAAATACGTGTTATTATAATTGACGTTTTAGAACAGAAGCTAAAATCTAAAAATATCACAATATTAACTAAAGCAGGTAAATGGTGTGGAGCGATAACGGGAGTATTACAAGGATGTATGGTAGTAACTATTTGGCTGTTATTGATCAACTTAATAATTCCTTTAGGTATGCCTACAAGTATAGTTATGGAATTTCAAAATTCACTTTTGAGTACCACATTAATTGATTTGATCAATACAATTTTGTATAAATAATTGCTAATATATATTTGAAACAACAATTATTACAAGCTGGGAGGTGTAGCAAATGGCGCAGTTTGAATTAGAACAAGTTGTTAAAATGAAGAAACCCCACCCTTGTGGCGCTAATTTATGGAAAATTATCCGTCTGGGAGCTGATATTAGGATAAAGTGTTTAAGTTGTGAACGAAGTGTTATGATACCTAGAACAAAATTTGAAAAAAGGGTCAAGCATGTATTAACAGAAGAAGAAGTAGAAAAGGAAAAGAAAAAACTGCAAGAGTAAACAGTAGATAAACTGATCCGTTTATGTAAAATTATAAGGGGGGGTTCTATGTCGCTGCGCTGCGGTATTATAGGTCTGCCCAATGTAGGGAAATCGACTTTATTTAATGCCGTTACATCAGCTGGGGCAGACGTAGCAAATTATGCTTTTTGCACCGTAGATCCCAATAAAGGGATTGTATCTATACCTGATTATAGATTGAAAGAGATACAAAGATGTGCAGGCTCACCTAAACGAGTTCCAGCTTCTATAGAGTTTGTAGATATAGCTGGTCTGGTTCAAGGTGCCAGTAAAGGGGAAGGATTAGGCAATCAATTTTTAGCTCATGTAAGAGAGATGGATGCGCTTATCCATGTTTTAAGAGGGTTTGAAGAAGGTGATGTAGCTCATGTCCATGGTAAAAATGATCCATACTATGATCTATCTGTGGTCAACTTAGAACTCATTCTCAAGGACTTAGAGACGGTAGAAAACAGATTGATTAAAACTGAGAAAATGTTAAAAACTAATCAAAAGATATATCAACAAGAATATCAAATATTAAAATCAGTCAAAGAGCAGTTGGAAGCAGGTATAAAAGTTGAAGATCAAGATATGAGTGATGATGGAAAAGCTGTTATTAGATCTCTAAACTTATTAACGGACAAGCCAATATTGTATGTGATGAATGTTAGTGAAACAGCATTTATAGATGTACAAAAGAAACAAGCTCTTGAGCAACATATCTCTAAAATAGTTTCTCAAGAAGGTGGTGAGTGTTTAGCTCTTTCTGCAAAATTGGAATCAGAATTGATTGAGCTTGATCAAGAAGAAAAACAAGACTTTATTAATGAATATAATTTAGATGAACTGGGTTTAACTAAACTAGTAAAATCAACTAAACGATTACTGGATTTGGTTACATTTTTTACTGCTAATGACAATGAAGCGAGGGCATGGGCAATTAGTAGAGGAACTACAGCAGTAAAAGGCGCTGGTAAAATACATACGGATATGGAAGAAGGATTTATTAAAGCTGAAGTGATCAACTGGCAGGAACTTGTTAACTGTACTAGTTTCGGCAAGGCTAAGGAACAGGGAAAGCTGCGACTAGAAGGTAAAGAATATCAAATTCAAGAAGGTGATGTTATCACTTTCAGATTTAATTTATAGATTTTGTATTATGTTGTAGTATCATAAATCACAGGAAAAATTAGGAATAAAAGTAATTAATGTAACCATAACAATTCACTCCAATATCTTGCAATAACCAAAAAAATGTAATATAATTATAAGTTGTAATCCCTGCTCTATTTAAATAGGGCCTAATCCAGAGGGAGGAGGTGACAGGAAAATGACAAGTTATGAAGTGGTGTACGTTTTAGCTCCAGATCTAGAAGAAGAACAGGTGGAAGAACAACACAATCAAGTAAAAGCTGTTATTGAAAGATTCGGTGGTGAAGCAGGCGAAATTGATGTTTGGGGAAAGCGTCGACTTGCTTATGAAATTAATGATTACCAAGAAGGTACTTATGCCATCAGAAACTTTCAAGGAAACAGTGAAGTTATTAGCGAATTAGAACGTGTTTTTAGAATGGATGACTCTGTTTTAAGATATCTTGTTTCAAGAACCGAATAAATTTACTTGGAAGTCAAGATAGGCAGGAATAAGTTTACTAGGAGGTCTTGCCTTGCTCAATCAGATTGTATTAATTGGACGGTTAACTAGAGACCCTGAACTTAGGTATACACCTGGTAATGGTGTAGCCGTGTGTAATTTTGGTCTGGCAGTCCAAAGACCTTTTACCAATCGTCAAGGTGAACGAGAGGCAGATTTTATTAATATTGTTACTTGGCAGAAGTTAGCTGAACACTGTGCTAACCACCTGGGGAAAGGTCGAATGGTTGCGGTTACTGGACGTTTACAGATGAGGTCTTATGAAAATCAAGAAGGACAAAAAAGAAGAGTTGCCGATGTTGTAGCTGAAAATGTCCAATTCTTGGACTGGCCTAAAGGTGGACAATCTGGATCGGGAAACACTGACAACTCCGGTAGTTCCAATACAGGAAGTGGTCAAACACCTGGCGATGAATTTGGGCTAGGTGGAGAAGACTATCAAGTAGAGGATGATGATGTTCCGTTTTAATTTATCGGAAAAGGAGGGAACTTGATTGGCTAGAAGAAGGAGAAGAACAAAAATATGCACATTTTGTGCTGAAAAAGTAGAGCAAGTTAGTTATAAAGATATAGATAAACTAAAGAAGTTTGTTACTGAGCGTGGAAAAATTCTTCCCAGGAGAATAAATGGAAACTGTGCAAAACATCAAAGACAATTGACTAGATCTATTAAAAAAGCGAGACAATTGGCATTATTGCCGTATACTGTAGAAAACTAATAGTTTACCCAACATTCAAATTTAAAATACAATCGTCTTATTACGGAGGGGGCAAGGGTGCTCCCTCTTTGTATTTTATGACAGGAATTCTGGCTGTCCTGGAGAAATATACTTATGGAGTGGAAAATAAGCCAAATCAGGAGGATAGCAATGAACTGGAAAAACGATAGCAGTAATATTGCCAAAAACATAAGGTTTTTGGAATGGTTAAAAGGTGAATTGGTAGAATCTGTAGGGAAGCTGTTTAAGGCTATGATGGAAGGTTCAGAAAAATTGATTTTGGATGCTTTAACTGGGATAGTAATGACTGTTTACTTACTAGCGAAAAGAGTTGGTATAGATTTTGACGACTTGGACGCTGCTGTTATGAAAAAAATTGATGAACAAATAGAAAAAGAACATGAAGCAGAAAGCTGGTACGGTGATCTCAGCTCTTTGAAATCGTATTTCAACAGTCAAAAGAGGTGACTGTATGAGTAACTCTTACAATACAAAAGATATAACAGAAGGGGCTGTACTGACTGCACTGTTTTTAGTATTAGCAATAACTACTTATTATACGCCACTATTTTTATTTGCCTTTGTAATACTTCCGACACCTTATATTGTGATACTAGTACGTACTAACTATAAAATTTTCATTATGTCAGCTGTAGTGGGAGGCTCATTATTATTTACTCTGGTTGATCCTTTTTTTACGTTGGTTATGGTTACTATTGCATGGATCATAGGAGGAAGTTTAGGTTATGCTTATAAGTATAACTGGCCAGCTGCCAAAAATCTGATTTTGGCAAGTTTTACAGTATTGGCTATATTCTTAATAATTTTTGTTCTGATGCAAATTGCTTTAGATATTGATATAATTGAAGAGCTAATGGAAACATTTCAGCAGGCATTTCAAAATCAGGTAGATACCTTAGAAAGCATAGGTGCTCCTGAAGACCAAATCCAAGAATTTCAAAACATGGAAGAATTAATTCGAGAACAAATGGTAATTTTTATTCCAGCTACATTGATTGCTTTTGCGATACTTTCTGCTTATTTACAAATTATGATTAACGGTAAGGTACTTTCTAAACTAGGTTTTACAGTGACACATTTGCCTGCTTTTCGAAATTGGAGATTTCCTACATTTTTCAGCGGTTTCTTTGTGGTTTCTGCAATTTTACTTTTATTTCAAACAGACCTTTATGGTTATTGGGGGATGTTGGCTGCAAATTTATTTGTAGTATCTAATTATATTTTGTTAATACAAGGTTTGGCATTTGGCTTTTGGTTTTTAAAAGTGCACAAACAGTTAGCTACTTTTTTAGTAGTACTACTTATCTTTTTGGGGTTAATACTGCCAATTTTGAATATGGCCATAGTACTTGTAGGTATTATGGATCAAATGTTGAATCTTCGACAAAAGATAGAGAGTAAAGCATAAATATTAATTGAATTAAGGATTGCAATTCAATTTAAAAATTTTTTATACGAGATAGGAGGTTATATTATGAAGGTGATTTTGAGACAAGATGTTAAAAAGTTAGGTAGTGAAGGTGAGGTCAAGGAAGTAAGTGATGGTTATGCACGTAACTTTTTGATTCCTCGTGGATTGGCTGTAGAAGCTAGTAAAGGTCATATGAAAGATCTTGAACTACAAAGAAAACAAGAAGAAGAAAAACATAAGAAACTACAAGAAGAAGCAGAACAGCTAAAATCACAGCTAGAACAAGACAAAGTAGTTGTTTATCAAAAAACTGGAGAGGGAGGAAAACTATTTGGATCAGTTACCAATAAGGATATAGCAGAGCAACTTAAAGCCAAAGGGTACTCTGTTGATAAGAAGAAAATTGAAATGGATCCAATTAAAACTTTAGGCACCCATAAAGTAACTATTAAACTTCACCCTGAAGTGACTGTGGAATTAAATGTTCAAGTGTCAGAGCAAAACCAAGGATAATAGCAGTTATAGAAAAAAGTTAAATTAGAAGGCTATGTCAAAGTTGAATGTTGATAGTTGATAGTTGAACTCTTCAATTTCACATCCAATGTTTCGGGTTGGTACATCTAAAACACTCAAACAGTAGAGTTAAAGCTACCTGATCAACTGCTCATCCCCGAGCATGATCAGCAAATACCATCCTGTTATTTGACATAAATTCTACTGTTGGATCGTTAAGATGAAATATCAACTCTTGTACATAAATTTTGTCCAATCGAAGAGCTTAACTATCAACTAACGGAGTATAACAGAGACAATTAGAAAGAAGGGATGGTAGTGACTGAAATAACTGACCGCCTTCCACCACAGAATCTTGAAGCTGAACAATCAGTTTTAGGAGCAATGTTGCTTGATGGTGAAGCGATATCTGCGGTGACTGAATTTTTACGACCTGCAGATTTTTATAAAGAAGCTCATCAAAAGATATTTCAAGGAATAGTAACTCTTTCTGAAAATAACGAACCTGTAGATTTGGTGACTTTGTCAGAACAATTGAGAAATGACAGCCAATTGGAAGCTGTGGGTGGTGCCAGTTATTTGACTGACTTAGCTAATGCAGTTCCCACAGCTGCCCATGTTCATTATTATGCCAAAATTGTGGAAGAGAAATCACTATTACGACAGTTGATTTCTGCTTCTACAAAAATAGTGGGTATGAGCTACGACGAACCGGATGAAGTAGAGAAAATTTTAGATCAAGCGGAAAAACTCATTTTTGAGGTCAGCCAAAGAACTACTACTCAAGATTTTGT
>CAZKUS010000074.1:0-8347 GCA_964556025.1 uncultured Clostridia bacterium
CCTATTTGCTCATTAAGATGTATTATCAAAACCGCATAATACGTTCACTTGAAGTGTTTATTGCTATCAACATTCAATTTAAACTGAGCATTAAATTAAGACCAAATTGTAATGTAAAACCATATAATCATGATAACTATCACGAATAACTTGATAAATATACCGCCAACTACGCCAATTAAAGTCCCTAAACTAGATTTTAAAGCATTTGATGTACTAGTACCTTTAATTGTTTCACCTATAAAAGCACCGAGAAAAGGTCCAAATATAATGCCTGGGAAATTAAAAAGCAATACCCCTAAAAATAGGCCTAAAACGGCTCCCCAAACTGCGTATCTTGAAGCACCGAATTTTTTTGCGCCTAGGGCAGTAGTAAGATAATCCATACCCAAAACCAACAGTGTCGACAGTCCCTGTCCAACTAGAAAATTAGCTGTTAGATTGGTGAAACCAGTAATGACACCGTATAGTAGCATACCGACATATATTAATATTACGCCTGGTATAGTCGGAACCACACTTCCAATTATACCAACAATAAAGAGTACACTAGCCAAGATAACAGCGAAAATTTCCATGATAAACCTCCTAAACCTTGTCTTTAATCAAGTTTACTGTTTATAATAAATATAACATTAGTGGAGAAACTGTACTAGCTTGTGTTGACAATCAATTTTAGTTAATATAATAATAGTATAACATAATCATCATAAAATTCTTATTTTGTCATTTAATGTTTTACGAATTTATTTCAAGGAAGTGTAGTCAAAATATTTAATTCTGGAGGAGTGATATTATCAAATTATTGAGATTTACCCACCAGGGAAAAGAAAAAACAGGCATCTATCAAGATGAAGAAATTGTAGAGATCCAAGGGGGTATTTTTTCTGATCACAAAGAATTAGACGCAAAATACTCTCCAGGTGAAGTGAATTATTTACCACCTGTAACACCGAGCAAAATAGTATGTGTAGGTTTGAACTATGCTGACCATGCAAAAGAAATGGGGTTACCACTTCCAAAAGAACCGGTTTTATTTTTAAAACCTCCTTCTAGTGCAGTGGGTCATAGAGACAAAATAACAAAGCCAACTGTTACTGATAATTTACATTATGAAGCTGAATTAGCCTTTGTAGTAGGCAAAACTGCTAGTAATGTACTTGTTGAAGAGGCGAAAGACTATATTTTGGGTCATACTATTGGGAATGATGTCACTGCCAGAGATCTTCAGCAGTCAGATACTCAATGGACTAGGGCAAAAGGGTTTGATACTTTTTGTCCCCTTGGGCCATGGATTGATACAGATTTAGATATGGGGAATTTGAAGATTGAACTGAAAGTCAATGGAGAGACTAAACAGAAGTCTAATACAGCGCAATTAACCTTTAACAGTCATGAATTGTTGGCATATATCTCTAAAATTATGACCTTAGTGCCTGGAGATATAATTATGACAGGTACTCCCAGTGGAGTGGGAGAAATTATCCCGGGAGATGAAGTAGAAATAAATATAGAACAGCTGGGGACATTAATAAATAAAGTGGAATAACTTATCCATTTTCAACAATCTTCAACATATTCCCTATAGCTTATAGAATTGGGCTTTATCATACAGTGTTACGTTACGGTTTGACGTAACACTGTATGATATTGAGTCAGGTTTTCTATTGCCTGGCTTTTAATGTATTTTGTTTATTTTAAGGGTTTAACTATAACTAACCAGTCAAAAACCTTAAGTCACGGAATCTTTTTCTTGATTGTAGTTTAAGTAATTTTTAGCTTTTAACGTATTCAGCAATGTTTGAACTACATGATAAATATCTTTAAAGGAATTGTACATTGGAGATGGAGCTAATCTAATAATATTTGGTGATCTGAAATCGCCAATTACTCCGTTTGTTTCTAGTGACTTATTGATACGATATGCTTCGGGGTGAACCAAAGATATATGACCGCCTCTTTTGGAAGAGTCTCGAGGTGTGGCGATCTCAATCTCCAAACTTGCTAAATAATAATCAGTCAGATAAATCAAATAGCTGGTCATGGCTGCGGACTTATAACGAATGTTCTCTATATCTGCTTTATTGATGATTTCCAAAGCACCTTTAATAGGGGCTGCGCTTAACATATCTATTGTACCCAATTGAAAAGCACCAGCTCCGGAAGCCGGTGTATAATCGGGGTTCATATCAAATTGCGTTTCTTTTTTATGTCCCCACCAACCTGAAAGAGCCGGTTTAACAGGTAAATGTCTATTGTGTACAAACAAAGCAGCGGTAGCTCCAGGACCGGCAGAAACCCATTTATAACTACACCACACGGCAAAGTCGACTTTCCACTTGTGAAGTTCATGGGGAACGACTCCGACACTGTGTGAAAGGTCAAATCCCACGGTAATATTGTTTTCTTGTGCTGTTTTTGAGATTGCTTCCAGATCTAATTTTTGACCACTGCTAAATAGTACAGAAGAAAAAAAGGCCAAGCAGATTTCATTTTTGTTGTTCCTTAACTGTTCAATTAGTTTATTCTCATTGATATTTCCTTTTTCGTCCGAAGGAACCAATATCAAATGTTTTTGAGGATCTAATCCTTTTAACTGTATTTGGCTTTTTACAGCATAAATATCTGTGGGGAAACAGGGTTCTTCCATGATTATTTTAGTTTTTCCGGACTCTAAACCAGGTTGATAAAAAGTGGCGATCAGATTATGTATGTTGGAAGTAGTTGAGCCTGTCACAGTTATCTCTTCGGGGTATGCGCCTATCAAAGGAGCGTACTGTTCGGATAAATGCTCTGAATACCAAAACCATGGCGTATTTGCTTGGATCCATCCCTTGATAGCTAAATTTTTCCAATCTTTTTTAACTTGCTCCAATGCGTTTTCAGCAGCTTCGGAGCATAAACCTAATGAATTACCATTTAAGTAATAAGTGTTATGTGGAATAATAAATTGTTCTTTAAACTGCTCAAGCGGGTCTTTACTGTCTAACTGTTTAGCAAAATCTAAACTTGGTTTAAAATCGATTTGAAAAATTTCTTTCCATGAGAAATCTTGATCATAATGACCACTCATATTAAATTTGCTCCTTTCTTAAATTTTGGCGCTGATAGTCGAATTAAAGCTTCCTGATCAATTGCTCATCCAAAATATGATCAGCAACTAACCTCCTGTTATTTGGCTTTAATTCTCCTATTTGCTCATTAAGATGTATTATCAAAACCACATAATACGTTCATTTGGCGTGTTTATTGCTATCAACGTTCAACTTAAATTGACCCTAAAATTTAGGATGTTAAAGTTGAATGTTGATTGTTGAACTCTTCAATTGAACGAATTTTGTACAAGATTGATAGTACAAATTTTTCTTTTTCGAAGGAAAATTAATTTAATTCTAGAACAAAGATAAACTAGAAAATATTATATATTTTACTGCTGATATTGGTTAAAGGAGGATGATTTATGAGTCTGAAAACTTTCTCTATGCCTACTAATCTCATATTTGACCGTAGGTCGATTGATTATTTAAGGAAACTTACAGGAAATAGAGCTGTTATTGTAACCGGAGGTAGTTCAATGAAACGAACCGGTTATTTAGATTATGCCCAAGAATTATTAACAGAAGCAGGTATAACAACTAAAGTTGTAGATGGTGTTGAAGCCGATCCTTCAACTGAAACAGTTACTGATGGAGCAAAATCTATAACTGAATTTAAACCAGATTGGATTATAGCATTAGGAGGCGGATCATCAATTGACGCTGCTAAAATCATGTGGACTTTATATGAACATCCCCAATTAACTTTTTCTGATATATCAAAGGGAGTTAATAAAATCCCCCCATTACGAAACAAAGCTAAATTAATTGCAATACCTTCTACTAGTGGTACTGCCTCAGAAGTAACTGCAATCTCTGTTATAACTGATCAAAATAAAAAAATTAAACGACCAGTAGTATCTGCAGAAATCATTCCCGATATAGCCATTATTGACCCTGAAATACCTGTCCATATGCCACCTACAGTTACAGCAGATACTGGAATGGATGTCATGTCCCATGCTCTAGAAGCATATGTATCTACAGCTTCAACAGATTATACCGATTCATTAGCAGCCAAAGCTGTTGAATTTGTATTTGAATATCTTCCAAAAGCCTACCAACAAGGAGATGACCTAGAGGCCCGCACTAAGATGCATAACGCTTCTACTATGGCAGGCATGGCTTTTAACAATGCGAGATTAGGCCTTGTACACAGTTTAGCCCATGAGATAGGAGCCAAGTTCGGTGTTTCTCATGGTAGAGCTAATGCCATTTTCTTGCCCTATGTAGTTAAATATAATCAAAAATGTACTGATAAATATGATCAGTTACAAAAACTCATTGAACCTAAAAGTGATTTAGCCAATGAACTTGCTAATCTGAATAAAAAACTTGATATACCTACCACACTATCAAAATTGAATGAATTAGATCAGCAAAAATTTGATGAACTGTTAGAAGAAATGAGTACAAAAGCCTATAAATCGCCAACTACCATGCCAAATCCCAGAACTCCACAACCTGAAGAAATCACTCAACTATTACAAGCAGCTTATCAGGGAAAACAGGTAGACTTTTAATAACCAGTTAGAGCCAAATAAAGGGATGTTATTTATCGGTCATGCTTATGGGTGAGCAGTTAATTATGTAGAAAGATAAAATAAATTTATATTCAGAATAAACTTATAGGTATAAGCTAATTAAAAGGTGGTTAACTGACTATGGAAATTTTAGTTTTTATTCTCAGAGTACTAGCATCAATACTCGTTGTCGCACTGTTTATTAGAATGTATATGATTGTAGCCAATAAAACAGGGGAAGACTTGGGGATTGCAAACTGGTTGATCAAATTATGGCGTAAAATAACATCTAAGTAAGATGAGCTGGGCTGGGCCTGGGCCCTTTAACCGTTTAAGCCCAGCTCATCAGCAACTTTTTGCATACCTGCCATAGTTTCGGCGATAACTTCATCTCTGTCCATATCCAACATTTCGATACCTCGTTCAATCACTTCTCGGTCTACTCCTGCGGCGAACTCTTTTTGTTTCCATTTCTTTTTTACGGATTTAACTTTTACATCCATTACGCTTTTACTTGGACGTACTAATGCTGTGGCGGTAATTAAGCCAGTCAGTTCATCAATAGTGTACAGAACTTTCTCCATAAATTCTTCAGGCTTGACATCAGTGCAGATTCCCCAACCGTGGCTCTCGATAGCTCTTATGTAATCTTCTGGCCAGTTTTCCTGTTCTAAATAACCTCGTACTTTTTGACAGTGCTCATCCGGATGTAGCTCATAATCCAAATCGTGAGCTAGTCCAATTACACCCCATTTGTCTGGGTCTTCGCCGAACTTTTCGGCAAAGTGGACCATTACAGCTTCTACTGCTAATGCGTGCTTAATCTGACTGTCATCCGTGACATACTTGCTCAGTAATTGATATGCTTCATCTCTACTGGGTTTGGCCTTATCACTCATGCTAACACTCCTCCCTTTTTGAATAGTCAAACAATTTAGAGCTAGATTTTGAAAAACCTACTTTCTTTGTTGTTGACTGCTGTAAAATAATTATATTCAAACTGTTTAATAATGTACACTAAATTATAATAATTTTTTTCCTTTAACGCAATTAATTGTACAACTACACGTGTAGTTGTACAGTTAGTGGTAAGTGTATGAGTGTGGAGTTTTGTGTTCTGCTACTAACCCGGTGAAATAGTTTGTCATATTATTAAAAGCTATGGCACTTATCACAAAGGGGAATGTGAAAGCGGAATAACTGAGGTAAACTTACGTGATTATTGATGATTTAAATAGATAATTGTGAAAAAACAGTAACTAAAAATAGATGATAGACGTCTAAATATAATAACGGAGTATTTGTAGTTTCGACAAATGTGTTATATGATTTAGAAAAGTAAGTTATTATATTAAATTTAGGTGGGATAGTTATGATTAATAAAATGACGACTTTTACTATAACTGCGATATTTACGTTAGCTTTGGTACTGAATCTTTCAATAACTGGGTGTTCTGATACACAAGAATACCAATTGATATTAGATACGAAGACTGGACAAGAAGGCGCCGTATCGGGCGAAGGTAGCTATTCAAAAGGGGAACTGGTCACTGTAACTGCTGAACCTACAGATGAGCAGGAATTTGTCCAGTGGGAGCGGAATAGTGAAAAAATCAGCTCTGATAAGGAATATCAATTTGAAATAGAAGAAGATACTGAATTAAAAGGTATATTTACAGAAAAAGGTGAAGGTGAAGCAGAACCTGATGAAAATAATGGCGAAAAAGAAAAAGCAGAATCAGATAAAGAAATAGAAGAGGGTGAAGAAGCAAAAGGAGAAAAGGAAGAGGGGTTAGACTCAAATGATAAACAGACGGCTTGGGATGAAAATGCTGTCAAAGAGTTGGCCCAAGATGCTTTTTCAATTTATTTTGCTTATTCTAGCCCTGGATATTTTTCTAATCAAGCTAGAGAAGACTTGGAAGCAGGGAAGTTGGATCTTAACTATCCGGGAATCCAAGATCCAAGGTCGTCTGAAAAACCTTATAGAGAAGAAATAGAAATTGAAATAACTGAGGTGTTTACTGATGAAAATGAAGCTGAAGTTATTGCAGAGATAAGTTATCCTCATATTGCAGAAGAAGACTTTGACGATTTTACAGAGAAAATTCAAACTGAGATTTTAACACAAGCAGAGGAAAGTGCTGTCAATTTAGAAGAAGTGTTTAAACAAGTATTGGAACAAGAAAGATTAAATACAAAAGTTGCCGAAAAAAGTTTGACTATAGTGCAAAATACCGATGAACAAAATGAACAGTCACTACAAGTAATAGAGATAGACTCAGCGGAAGAGTTGTTATCATCCTTTGATGAACTATATCAAGAAGCTATTGCCAATTCTACAGGAGATTTGAGTATCCAAATGCAAGATGATAAAACCTTTAATTTACGTAAAAATTACTTAACAGGAGAATTTGATGGAGAGCCAGTAGATTTTACTATGTGGCCAGATAATACTATTTCCTATTTTATAGAGGACTTGAAAATAGTAATGCCCGATGAAACTGAACTGCAAGTTACTGATTTTTGGGAACAATTGCAAGATCATGCAGCTTATAATCCTTATTTAAATTTCAGCCCTCAAGATTATTTTAATCAGGTTGAAATAACCGAAACTTCTAAGGAAGAATACAAAACTATATTACTTACTAGGCCCTACGCCGCAGCTACCAAGGACAGTGTGATTGGTTATGTTAATTTAGATGACGATGAGATAAACCTGTTTACCAAAGTGGGTGGTCCTGGACAAAGTGTGAGTGATTTTCGTTGGTCTCCTCAAGATAATTACATTGCTTATTACTATACCATGAGCGGTGTAGGCACTAGTATACTGGAAGTATATGATATTGAAGAAGATGAAGTGGTAAGTTTAGCAGATTTAGATATAATAGATGAAGAATTTGTAGGTCAAGAACCCGGAATATCAGGAGAGATTCAAAATATACAATGGCCAGAGGATGAATTACTTACTTTTGAGTTAATGCCCATGGAAGGGGACTCAACTACTGCTTATGAAATTGATTTAGAAAAGATAAATAAAGAAGCAGCTCATTGAGCTGCTTCTTTATCTTCAAAGTTTATTCCTCCTAGTTGAATAGATTAAAAAAAGTTATTCATCATCGATATCTTCACTGGCTTTTTTGTGAGAGACTTTCTTTACTAACCAGTCAATACCTAAAAAGACTACAATAAATACAATCAGATTAATTAAAACTTCAATCAAATCCGTCATTGTGTTAGGCAGACCTTCTTGAATTATATTAAAAACTACAAACAATACTCCGGCCATTAAACCTGTAATGAAAGTCTTTATCCGAAAGTTTTTTGAATTCTTAAAAGCTTCGTATTCCTCGTAAAAATCGCCTTTTAGCATGTGACGAATGGTGAAGTAAATGCTGCTTATCAAAAATAAAGCGATGATATCCCAAGTACTTTCAAAGGGATGATTTAAAATAACTACCCGAACTAGTATTAAAACAGCCAATAAGAAGAACAGGAGAATAAACCCTTCAGAATTAATTTTATCATTACTTCTTCTGATACGTTCATCTTCAAAGTTATATTTATCAAAATCCATAAAACTATCCCTCCTCCCAAAATATCTCATCAAGAGTTTTCCCTAACGCTTTACATATACTTAAGCATAATTTTAAACTAGGGTTATATTTTCCTGATTCGATTAAATTTATAGTTTGTCTGGTCACATTTATTTTTTTTGCCAGTTCCTCC
>CAZKUS010000075.1:0-8333 GCA_964556025.1 uncultured Clostridia bacterium
GTATTAATCAAAGGCTGTACACAAAATTTGATCAATTGAAGAGTTCAGCTATCAATAGCGGAGTATAACAGAGGGCCTAATCAAAAAAGGTGGTTTATAAGGTATTAAAATACCTTATAAACCACCTTTTAAAAACTCTTGAATATCTTCTTCTTTGATTGGTTTGCTAAAATAATATCCTTGTAGGCGATGACAGTTGTTTGTTTTTAGTTTTTGGTACTGCTCTTTTGACTCTACTCCTTCGGCTACCACCTCTGAATTAATAGTTCTACCTATGTCAATTATAGAGGCGATTAATTCCTCTTGAGTTGTTTGATCCTCGATACCATCAACAAACGATTTATCTATTTTCAAAGTAGTAAACGGCAATGAGCGCAGATAAGTTAGAGATGAATAACCAGTCCCAAAATCATCTAAGGCAATTTTCATTCCAGCTTCTTTTAGGTATTGTAATTTCTTTTGTACCATTTCGAAGGATTCGATCATTAAAGACTCTGTGATCTCAATCTCCAGGAATGAAGGATTAAGTCCGTGTTTGTTGACAATAGCCATCACATTTTTGGCGAAATCTTCCTGTAATAATTGGATTACTGAAATATTTACTGAAATGGAATAACCGGTATATCCTTGATCGTGTAATGATCTGATAAATTTGCACGCATTATCTAATACCCAATTACCAATATCGATAATTAAATGACTCTTCTCGGCTATCTCAATAAATTCATTGGGAGGTACATTTCCAAGTTCTTGATTGTTCCATCTGATCAGTGCCTCAAAGCCCCATAATTGTCCTGTGTTTGAATCGTATTGTGGATGATAGTTAAGGGCGAATTCATTGTTTTCCAATGCATCAGGTAACTGACGTTCGATTTCCATTTTTCTAGAGCTGTCTTTCATCATCCCAGATTTATAAAAGCTGTATTTCATTTTACTTCCTTTTTTAGATTCGTACATGGCTATATCAGCTTTCCTTAGTAGAGCATCCATAGTTTGCCCATTTTCAGGGTAATTGGAAATACCGATACTGAAAGAAATAGGCACATTTCCACCTTCAATAAGAACAGAATCTCCAAAATCATCCATTATGTTGATTGCAATTTCTTTGGCTTGGTTACTGTCAATATTGGGGCACCAAACAATGAACTCATCTCCTCCCATGCGGTAAACCCTACATAGGTCTTTGGTTATATCTAATAATTTTTGTCCCACTACTTGAATGACTTTGTCACCGTAGAGATGTCCCATAGTGTCATTGATTAGTTTAAAATTATCTATATCTAACATCATTACTGCTCCTTTAGTATGTCCAGCTCCTTCTCTATCGACAAATTCTTGGAAGTCATTTTGAAAAGAAGAGCGGTTACAAAGTCCAGTTAATGAGTCGTGATAAGCCATATATTCTAACGTATCCTGCATTTTCTTTAAGTTTTCAGTCATGTTATCGAAAGAATTGACCAGTAATCCCAATTCATCGCTTCTATTTAATAAATTGTCAGATATATTTAAATCCAAATCTCCTTCAGATACTGTTTGAGCGTGTTTAGCCATAGTTTCTATAGGGCGGGCTATCTGCTTTCCGAAGATAGTGGCAATTAAGATTCCTGTTATTAAAATTAAACTCATACTCAAAATAATCATACTTTGTAGCTCATTGAGGTTGTCCATAATCACATCTCGACCAGCCGTTATACCTACTAACCACGAAGTACCTTCAATGAGAGAATAACCCACGTGCATCTCATCACCCTGATATTCATAACTGTCTACAATTTGTCCATTACCAGGATCGTCAAATTTTAGTTCATTAACTACCTCCTCACTACCTCCAATATCTGTTAGGTTTGTATTTATTAAATCTGTATCTTGATGAGCCATGATTGTACCTTCATTGTTTATGATGTATGCAAATCCTTCTTCAGCGAATTCTATCCCATCAATTAGTTGACTCAGCTCGTAAGCTTCTAATCGGCCAACTAAGGCGCCCAATATTTCTCCTTGATTATCTTCAATTGGTACAGATATTAAAATCACCTGTTGATCAGTCAATCGGCTGATTGTAATGTTAGATAAGCCTGGTTCACCTTCTAGAGCTTTTTCAATATGCTCATTATCTGCTAAATATGCAGGATCTATATCAGTATATCGAGCTGTCATATCATGATGGACTAAAGCCATTCCAGTATACTGTGAATCTTGCAAGTGATTTTGTAAGAAATCGTTTTGAACTGACCAATCCATACTCATTATTTCATCTTTATTTGCAAGTGACTCCAGCTCGTCTATATATGTGTTGAGTTTTTCTCTTACACGCTGGGAAACATCATCTGCTTGATGTTCCATCATTTCTTCCAATTCTTCAGTCATTATATCCGTGGCAGTTTGATAATTAAAAAAACCTAGGAAGCCTGTTACAAATAGTAGTATAATAACTAGATAAAACCCGATTTTTCCACTGATACTATTGAATAATTTCATGTTGATTCACCTCAAAATTAGATGCTTACGCTAATTTAAAATTTCTAAATTGTATTAGAGTTAAAATTATATCGGATGACGCTATTATATTATAATATTTGTGTTTAAATATCAAACAAATATTTGACTGTCACAGTCAGTTTTATGCTTTTAAGAATAACTTGCTTACACGTTTGCATATGTATGTCCATATAGTATAATGAATGTGAGATTCTTTAGAATATGAAATCAATGTTAACAAATGCAAAAGGAGATGAACAGATGCCGGATATCAAGCAAAACCCAGGGGTGTTAGCTATCGGATGGGATGTGGGCGGATGGATGGGTAAAAATCATGGAGTAGCTGCTTGTTTTTGGGATAAACAAAGTGATAGCTTAGTTTGGATAGGAACTCCTAAAAAATTGTCAATACCCCGGGGATCTTATATATCTATAGATCATATATTATCTGAGCTGACAGAAAAAAGTGAAAATGTATATGCGAATGAATTATTTCAAAACGGTGAAAGCAGTGTAATAATAGGTGCTGATGCTCCTTTGGGTGTACCTGTGGCTTTTCATAATCTTATTGATGTAAATGCTAATCAAACAGAAACAAGAGAACTTATGGAAAAACAGCAATTACAATTGATTAATAGACCTGCTAAGGAAATTGAAAATCCTTTTGCTTATAGATATACTGATAGGTTCATCTATTCAAAATTTAATAAAAAACCTTTATCTGCAGTTTTTGATCGTCTAGGTAATAACTGCACAGCAGCAATTGGTCATGCTTTAAAGTGGCAGCATGACTACGGATTTCAAATAAATCCTATACATACTCGTGGCAATGCCTGTAAAATTGGCTCTAGACAGATAATTGAAGTTTATCCTGCATTGGTGTCAGAACAGCTTCAATCTTTTTTAAATGAATTTTTACCTAAACATTATAAATTTGCAGATTGGGATAGGCAGCATGATTTTGATGCTGCGATATGTGCTATAATGGCCGCTTGTCATGGAGCTGGCAACTTTTCTAAAAAACTACCAGAATTAGTGCCACCTCCGGAAGATATTTCTGAAGTGGATACGGAGGGGTGGATTTACTATATTCCTTAACAGTTGATTTCAAATGAATCGTTATACTTTGTTTTTGATATCAATAGATTTTTAATTAGAAGGAAATAAGTTTTAAGAAAGGGTGAGCTAAAAGTGGTGCCAAGAGTCTTGATTAGTGAATGTTTGGGTTTTTCCGCTTGTCGCTTTGATGGAAGTATTTTTAGGGAAGATATGATCGAAAAGCTAAAGAAGTATGTGGAATTTGTACCTTTCTGTCCTGAAATGGAAATTGGTTTAGGAGTGCCTAGAGAAGTACTGAGGTTATATTTAGATGAAGAGCAAGTCCGTTTACACCAAAAGGAAACAGGGAAGGACTTCACACAAGATATTATTGATTTGGCTGATAAATACGCTGACTATGCTAAAAAAGTAGAAGGTGCGATTTTCAAAACTCGATCTCCCACCTGTGCTTACAAAGATGCCAAAATATATGCCGGTGTGGATAACAATATTACAGCTAAGCGGGGCCCTGGATTATTTTGTCAAAAACTGCTTGGAAATTATCCTGATCTACCTAGTGAAGATGAAGGTAGACTGAAAAATGCTACCATTAGAGAAAACTTTTTGACGAAAATTTTTACTCTAGCCAGATTTCATCAAATAGAACAGTACAGAAAAGTTAAAGATCTGCTCGAATTTCATGCCAATCACAAATTTCTGTACATGATCTATAATGAAACCAAAATGCGAGAAATGGGTAGATTGCTGGCAAGACAAAAAGAATTTTCTAATCAAGAATTATTTGAGAAGTATAGAGAAGGGTTATTGGAAATTTTGAGTAATGAAGATAGTCCTGGGAAGAAAATTAATGTATTAATGCACATTATGGGCTTTTTCAAGGACAAAGCAACCGGGGAAGAAAAATCTTTTTTATTAGATACTATCGAAAAATATCGGGGTAATCAACTGCCTTTATCGGTTCCTATCAATATTTTACGTTCTTGGGTGGTAAAGTATGAAGACGAGTATCTTAAGTCACAGTACTTTTTTACTCCTTTTCCAGATGAACTTATGACTATGGAAGATTCCGGGAAAACTGATCGACCACGTTGATATGAATATAATACTAGCAAGTCATAGCCAAATAATAGGAAATTATTTGCTGAATAATATCATGGATGAGCTCGCTAGTAAAAGCCACAGCTACCAAAGTTTTATGGTTTACTGTGGCTTAATCCGATTTATCTGGTTTCTATAATTGTAATAGAGTTGTATGCTGCTTTTCTTAAGTCTATATCATATGGTTCGATTTCTTCTTGCTTTTCTTCGATAATTCGTACTCTAGGTCTTAAGCTGTATTTTTCAAAGTTTTCAATTACTAACCCTCTTCTATCGTCACTCAATTTAATCTCGGTCCCCAAAGGGAATGTCGCAACTTTTCTAAAGAAATGCCCTACAACTTGACGATCAAAAAGGTATCCAGCCCCTCCTAATAAGTATTCCATAGCTTCAGAAGGTAGTAGAGCTTCCCTGTACGGACGGTTTGATACTAAGGCATCATAAACATCCGCTACAGCTACAATCCTACTGAGCAAATGAATATTATCTCCAGCTCTACCTTCAGGGTAACCTTCTCCATTGACCCTTTCGTGATGCTGTAATGTCACTATAGTGCTGGTAGAAGGAAGATCTTCATTCTCTTTCAATATTTCATATCCTTTGTTTGGATGGGTTTTCATTTCTTCGTACTCTTCATCTGTCAATTTGTCGGGTTTGTCCAGAAGTTTATTAGAGATAGCTGTTTTACCTATATCATGCATTAATGCCCCTAATCCTAAACGATAAATTTTTTGCTGATTCAACCCCATAGAAATACCTACAATAACTGCTAAAATTGCTACATTGACAGAGTGTTGGAAGACATAATCATTGTACATTTTTAAGTCTACCATATTTACCATTAAATTGCGGTTATCGATTATTTCTTCAATTAATTTATCTACTGTTTGTTTAGCAGTGCTAATGTCTTTAGATGAAATAGTCGATTTGTTCTCTACATCAGCAAAAGTTCCTTTGATGTTAGAAACTGCTTCTCTCCTCAACTCGTCATTGACAATTTCATTTATCTCTAAATCTTGTAATAACTCGTCTTGGATATAAATATTATTGTATCCTAAGTCTTGGATCTTTTGTTTGTACCGTTTTTTTAATTTAACCCCTTCTTGGAGTAATAAGTTTTCTCCACTGTAGATAGGTTTACCCAGAATCATTCCTTCTTCTATATCATTGACATTGACAAGCCTCATGGTTCCAATCCTCCTAATTTTATCTTCGGCATTGGCATTTAAATAATTTTATGTTTATTGATGTAAAATTTAATTGGCGAAGTTATATATTATTATTGTTGATTGCAAAAATTCGACTTAAAATAACAAAATCCTTCTGAAATACACAAAAATTGATATTTATTGCAATGCTTTCATTAATTTATCAAAAAGTCAAGGTAAAGTCAAAGGACAAAACTGTTTGTGATGTTAGTATAAAAAACTTATTGGATTAAACTCAAATAATTTCAAATAAAGGGAATTTAAAAATAAATACAGAAATAAAATTAAAAGGTGATCTACATTACTTTATTTTTTAGATCACAGAACTGTTTTCTGTCTGAAGGAAGGAGTGTACACATGGACGGGAAAGTACTAATAGTTGAGGAATCTGGTTTTACTAGATTGCATGTACGCAGTGTTTTGGAAAAACAGGGATTTCAAGTTTTTGAAGCGGTTACTGGTAGCCAAGTTATTAACAATACTTTTAATCGAGAAGTGGGTTTATCTGATATGGATCTAATAATAATAAACTTGTATTTACCTGACTATGATGGCAGGGAAATTTTAAAGCGTATTGTAGGTCAATTTTCGGCAACTCCTGTAATAGTAATGAGTAGTGACAAGAAAAAAGATACAATTATAAGTACAATAGATATGGGAGCTTGGGATTATCTAATTAAACCCTTTGATAAGGACACTTTATTAAGTAGAGTGCAAAAATATTTACCAAAGTATAAAGAAGTAGATGTCAACAAGAAAACAACGGCAGAAGAGCGAAGATTAAATGAAGTACTGTCAGAAGAAATAGATAGGGCTGTTAGAACAGACGCTCAAGTAACTCTAGTTGCTATTTCAGGTGATCAAGAGCTATTAAAACAAATTTATGAGTTAGCCGGTGAATATTTACGCAGAATAGATTCTATATTTATAACTGCAGAAAAATTAATATTACTTTTACCTGCTACTGATGAACCTGGCAGCGAAATTGTGACTGATAAATTATTTAATATAGGTAGAATTGATGTTGCCAATGAAAATCTGCAAATAAATAGAGTGACGTTCCCTGAAGCAGTTTCAAAAGAGTTAGTAGCAAGTTACCGAATCATGGACATTACAAATGAACTGTTGTCCATCTTAGATACTCTTAGCTAAATTTAAGTGTTATTTAATTATAGGCGCTGTTATATTCAATTTTAACAAGCCTAATTATAAAAACAATGGAGGTGTTTTTATGTATGTAGTGAGTGCTTGTTTGGCAGGAATTGACTGTCGTTTTGATGGAGAAAATTGTTGGAATGAACGAGTAGTTAATTTAGTGAAAAGTGGACAAGCGGTTCCGGTTTGCCCGGAAGTTTTAGGAGGTCTTGCTATACCTAGGACAAGGTGTGAAATGGTTTTTACTGATGATGGTGAATTTAACATTATTAGCGAGACAGGAGAGGACAGAACCCAAGAGTACTTGTCCGGTGCCAAAAAAACAGTGGAAATAGCTAATACTATTGGCGCGGAAAAAGCAATAATGAAAGAAGAAAGTCCATCTTGCGGACTGCGGATCATCTATGATGGCACATTTTCTAAAAACAAAATTGCAGGGATGGGAATTACTTCGCAATTACTTAGAGAACATGGGATATCAGTCTTGACTGAAGAAGACTTATAAGATCTATTTGCTTAAGAACTTTCACTGCCAAACCCGCATTGATTTTTAGAATTGGCTTAGTTAAAGTTGAATATTGATAGCAATAAACTTTTCAATTGAGCGGAATTTGCGGGTTTGGTAATACATCTTAACGAGCAATTGGAGAACAAAACATAAATTTATAATTAGTGGAGGGCTTTTATGTTTTCAAAGAATAGTTTGTTAATGAAAACTATTTTACTTGTTGTGACTGTTATTGCTGCTACTATTTGGACAGGGTGTAATCAATCTGATTTAACTGGAGAACCGCTATTAGAGAAGGCGAACGAAAACTTTCAAGAGGCAGAAAGCTATCGTACAGATGCCAGTATGAAAATGGAAATGATGGGAATGCAAACTTCTTCAGATATAAATACTATTTTTTTGGATGATGAAAATTATGATTACAATGAACCTGATCAACTTCCGGAAATTTAAAATAGGGAAATTGAAAGGATGAACTTTTATCAGTATGAATATAAAAAAATTTACTGAGTTGACTGATAAGATAATCGAAAATAAAATTCCAGCAGAATTGATGAAAGGATTAAATTTAGGAATATCTATAATACCTGATACTTATAAAGACGAAGATTGCTATGTAATGGGTGAATATATCGTCGATCAAATGGGTTGTAGTGTTTTATTGTATTATGGTTCTTTTTCAGAGGTATTGGAAGGTGAACCTAAAGATGTGTGGATTGAAGAGATTAAGGATACTATTTTGCATGAATTGCAGCATCATGTTGAATCTTTAGCAGGTGAAGAATATTTGGCTGATTTAGAGGAAGAAGAATGAACTTAGTAAAACA
>CAZKUS010000076.1:0-8213 GCA_964556025.1 uncultured Clostridia bacterium
ATTTGCTCATTAAGATGTATTATCAAAACCGCATAATACGTTCAATTGAAGTGTTCATTGCTATCAACATTCAATTTTAACACAGCCTATAAAAAACTAATTACAGAATGCAGATTAACTATAAATTCTACAGATTAATAATCCCCATATTCTCTTTTACTTTATTCATGGTATCCTTAGCTATTGAAGCAGCTTTTTCAGCACCTTGTTGGTATACCTCTTCTAGGTAATCTTTGTTATTCATATAATATTGATACTGCTCTTTAAAGGGCTTTAATCTCTCTATAACTAATTCTGCCAAATCTTTTTTTAAATCTCCATAACCTTTTCCGCTATATTCTTCTACAATTTCTTCTATTGTACAAGGTTTTAGTTTTGAATAGATCGTGATTAAATTTTTTATTCCTTGTTGGCTATCACTAAATGCTATCTGATTTTCATTATCAGTTACAGCCCTTTTTATTTTTTTACGAATTACATTTTCGTCGTCTAGTAAAAAAAGTACACCTTTTTCATTCTCGTCAGATTTTGACATCTTTTTTTCGGGTTCTTGTAAACTCATAATTCTTGCTCCCACTTTGGGAATATGAATTTCAGGAATGGTAAAAGTGTTGCCATATACATTGTTAAATCTATCGGCAATATCTCGGGCCAATTCAAGATGCTGTTTTTGGTCTTCTCCCACAGGAACCAAATTAGTTTGGTAAAGTAAAATATCCGCCGCTTGTAATACCGGATAAGTGTACAAGGCGGCATTGACATTATCAGTGTGACGTGATGACTTTTCCTTGAATTGGGTCATGCGGTTCAATTCTCCTAAATATGTATTGCATCCAAGTAACCAGGAGAGCTCGGCGTGCTCTTTGACATGGGATTGATAAAAAATGATATTTTTATCGGGATCCAAACCGCTTGCTAGGTATTGAGCCAAAAAAGACAAACAAGCTTCACGAAATTCCTGGGGATCTTGCCTAACAGTTAGAGAATGTAAGTCTACAATTGAAAAAATACACTGATAATCATCTTCTAATTCTTTCCAGTTTTGGATTGCGCCAATATAATTTCCCAAAGTAAGACTTCCCGATGGTTGAGCTCCACTAAAAATTACTGGTTTATCTTGTACTGACATAAAATTATCACCTCTTTATTTTGCTTATATTCAAATGATTTCTTTATTCAATTACAGTTACTTTTTCATCTTCATATAACTCTTTATTGGGCTTGGTTTCATTGGGATAACCTATAGCGGTAATTCCTAAAGGAGAAATGTTCTCAGGTAGTTCTAGCAGATTTTTGATCTCTTGAGTCCGCTCTTCTCTAGGGTATACACCTAACCAAACTGATCCCAATCCTAACGAAGTTGCCGCAAGCAGGATATTTTGCATGGCAGCGGAACAATCCTGTACCCAATAACGTTCGTCGTGTTTACCACAGACTGCTATAGCCATGGGGGCCTCTTTCAGCATATAAGAGTAGGGATGTATTTCAGTGATCTTATTGAGTATCTGTCTGTTTTTAATGACTGCAAAATGCCATGGCCTGATATTTCTTGCTGAAGGTGCAGCCATTCCAGCTTCTATTAGTTTTGTTATTTTTTCATCCTCTACAGGGCGGTCTTGATAGCTTCTAATACTTCTGCGCTGAAAGAGTAGATCAATACTCATGAAACTCCCTCCTTGTTTATGAGTTATTTATTAAGGCGATGTTTATTGCTATCAACATTCAACTTTAACTGAGCCTTTATTAAAATTTGCAAATACAATTAGTTTGATTTATTATTGTTTATAATAATTTTGTCAGAAAAATTGTCTCAAGTCAATTTTTGCCCTATAAAAAAGGGGGTAGTAATGAAATGACCTTCTATAATAGACGCACATTTATTAAAATAGGTGGATTAGGAATATTAGGTAGTATACTTTATGCTATTAACAGATTTCGATCGCGCCGCCATGGTAGTTATTATGATAAAAAGAAAAATGATGAAAAATATGGTAAAGATTTAAGTCATGAAGAGATTGATAATAAAATTCATAAATCATCTGATGATCTATCTGACCAAGTCTTATCCATACCAAGAAGAATGTTGGGCAATACAGGTGTACCAGTAAGTATTCTGGGCTTAGGGGGGGCCGGTATAATTGCCCAAGAAGGGCAGGAAGCTAAAGAAGCAACCAAAAAAATTGTTAAATTAGCCTTTGATAAAGGGATTAATTATATCGATACGGCCCCTACTTATGGTGTTAGTGAATCTAATCTCGGTAATGCCATAGCGAATTTAAATATTGATAGGACACAGCTTTTTATAGCCACTAAAACTTTATCTCGTTCTTATTCAGAGACTAAACAACTGTTAGAACAAAGTCTTGACAGATTACAAACTGACTATATAGATTTGTATCAGATTCATGGTATCAATGACCAACAAGACTTACAAGATATTATTTCTGAAGATGGCCCTTTGCGGGCAATAGATGAGTTGAAGCAAGAAGGAAAAATTAAGTATACTGGCATAACAGGTCACAGAGAACCGGAAGTGCTGGAATCAGCTCTTGATATCTTCGATTTTGATTGTTTACTTATGCCTTTGAATGCGGGTGATGTTCATTATAAACCGTTTCAAACCGAATTATTATCTAAAGCTAATGATAAGGGCGTGGGTGTAATCGCTATGAAAGTAATGGCTTATGGTAATATTTTTGCTGATATTGGAATTAGTTCTGCTTCTCAAGCTTTGAACTATACATGTTCATTCCCTATTAGCACAGCAATAATAGGGTTTTCTGATATTAAAGAACTAGAGGAAAATATATCTGTTGTGGAGGATTTTCGTTCATTAGAAACTGATGAACTGAGAGAAATGGAAGAATTGACAGCTCATTATTATAATGATATCAATCATTTTAGGAGCTGGTAATGCTTGTTTAATGGGGGTTAATTGATGGGCTATTATAATAGTAATTCCGGTTTACGATCTACTTATCAAGTTGAGGATAAATGGGATGGTACTAGTTATCAACACTATATAATTTTATATAATTTACAGGAAAGCTTGACTCTTCAAATAGGCAAATTAGGCGAATTTCAATTTCCTTGTGGATATTATCTGTATGTAGGAAAAGATAAACGCAATATCAGGTCTAGAGTGTCACGGCATATAAGCAGAAATAAGAACAATAGATGGCATATAGATTATCTTAGTAGATATGCCATGCCAGTATTCATGCAGATGTTAGCGGGTGAACGTAATGAGTGTGACTTAGTTTCACACTTTTCTGAATTAGGTGGGCGCATTTTAATTTCAGGTTTTGGATCATCGGATTGTAACTGTAAATCACATCTACTGTATTATGCTGAGATCACTTCACTGGAGATGTTTTGTTCTGTATAAGACGGTTTGAGAATTTAGTTCTATTAATATCAATTACTGGCAATCATCACAAAATTATGAAAGTCCATTATAACTAAGGTGTAAGGCGCTGTTATATTCTGTTGTTGCTATCAACATTCAACTTAAACTGAGCCATAACCAAAGGAGGAAAAATAATGAGAATATTAAAAATGGTTACGAATATCGTTTTTATCATAGCCATTTATTTTATGGCCAATTTCATTAGCTTTGTAGCTATGGGATTCTATTACAGTATAACTGTAGATACAACTCCAAGTTTTCCGGAATTGAATAATTTTATTATGGAAAATATCCTACTTAATATGCTTATTGCCAGTGTAATAGCAGTAATGTTTTTTGTTTTATTTTTATTAGTTCGAAACCGAGAACCGGGAACTTTTTTTGAGTTACGTAAAATTGAACTGTCAAAAACTATTAGAACATTAACTCTCGGAGCGGCTATAGCGCTATTATTAAATAGTGTATTTGCCATTATTGAGATACAGAGATTTTTCCCCCAAGATATAGAAATGTTGGAAGAAGTTATAGATAGGGGTAGTTTAGTTATGCGCCTTCTAAGTATAGGTTTGATAATACCTATTTTTGAAGAGCTGATGTACAGGGGGATGATTTTTAATGAGCTTAGAAATAATATAGATCTATTTGGTGCGGTGACACTTCAAGCCATTATTTTTGGGGCTTTACATGGTAATATGTATCAATTCATATACGTAGTTCCAGCAGGGGTCTTACTGGCTTTAGTGTACTTGTGGTGCAAAAGTCTCTTGGCACCTATACTAGTTCATATGGGGTGGAACATTATGTCGCTAATTATGGGAGAATTTTTGCCCACTTATATTCCTGTTTTTGTAAATTACATGTTACTAGCTGTAGGTTTTCTTGCTGTTGCTTTTAGTTTAAAAACCTTGAAAGACGATGCCAGAGCAAGATTTTTATGAAGGCGCTGTTATATTTTATTGCTATCAACATTCAACTTTAACATAGCCTTTATGAAATATCAGTAGTAAAGTTGAACACTAATCTTGATATCCACTCAAATCTCCGTTATACTGGAAGAAACTGCAAACAATTTATCTGTTCATTGTTTTTGGACAGCAATGGAAAGGAGGTTTTATTGATGAGTAAAGAACTGGAACTGTTAAAACAGGCGGCGATAAACGAACAAGAAGGTTATGAGTTTTATATGATGGCTGCTGAAGATACTGGTAATCAGGAGTCTAAACAAGCCTTACAAGAGTTAGCTCAGGAAGAACAAAACCATAAAGAATGGATTTTGGATCTGTATCAGAAAATTGAATCTGGTTCTGCTGAAGAATTTGATTTTGATCAAGTAGAAGCTCCATCTCCTGAACTATTTAGATGGAAAAATGTGCCTTTAGATAATACTTCAAAAGCTTTATCTGTGTTTAGTATTGGGGTAAAAATGGAATACGCATCAGTAGAATTTTATAAAAATGCGAAAGAACAAACGCAAGACCCGGAAGTGAAAAAATTGTTGGATATTTTAATTGAGTGGGAACAAAAGCATTTGACAGATTTCCAAAACAGATATGATGATCTACAACAAGAGTGGTGGGATGAACAGCGCTTTAGTCCATCTTAATAATAGCTCGAATTATCCTGACTGTTGAGTTATGAAAATAAAACTCAGTGGTCAGGATTTTTATTTTGCAGCGACTTAGTTATATGGTAATATGAATATATAGCAATAGTGTTTTGGTGTAATAATCAAATGGAGGGGAATGTGGTGTCAGGAGAACAAAAGATATCATACTGTAAACTGAATCAAAAAGACTGGGAAGAGTATAAACGCCATCAAGGATATGCTTTTCTTCCAGACGAAGGGCCGGAGTTTCCCGATAAGTGGCGAGGACCTAGTATAGGAGAAAAAAGAGGACTTTGTCGAGATGATGGGATAGTATCTGTAGCTAGATTGCTGCCTGTAGAGCTGAATTTGCGAGGAGTTTACCATTCAGGTGGTGGCATAGCTGATGTAGCTACTATGCCAGAAAATCGCGGCCAAGGACATTTTAAAATTTTGATGCATAGTATAATAGATGAAATGGCTTCAAGAGGGCTTTATATAGCAATTCTTTGGCCTTCATCCTATATATTATATAAAAAACTAGGATTTAGAATTGCTGGTACTAAAAAAGTGTACAGTGTACCTTTTAATAAGTTTAATTTAACTACTAATGCCGACGATAAAGGTTCACTTGATTTCAGATTTGCAGATATCAATAACTGTACTGATACAAATACAGGTGGATTTTATCCAGTGGATAGAGGGGATGAGGTTCAATTACTAAATTCAGTTTATGAACAAGTAGCTAGTCAATATAATCTAGCTATTAAAAGAGACAGCAATTGGTGGAATGCTTTTGTTACTGAACAATCAATGCTTTCATCGGGAAATCCAGCTTATGTTTATGCTTATTGGAGAGATTCAGAGTGCGAAGGGTACTTAGTCTATGACTTTAAGCCTACATTACAAGCGGGCACAACTGATAAAGCTTTGACTATGAATGTAAGAGAATTAATTTACACTACTTCAACTGCCTATTATGAAATGTTAAAATTCATTTCCGGACATAGTTTACAAGCCAATGAATTATTAATAGATGGAGCGATTGATGATTTTTTTCCAGATAAATTTCAAGAACCTGATGAGATAGATAGCCAAATTGAGTTAGGCCCGATGCTTAGAATAACCGATGTTTATCAAGCCCTTTCTAATCTGAAAATTCCAGATAGTTTTGATGAACATATAACTAATGACAAAGTTACACTAAAAATAACTGATGAACTACGAAAACAAAATGAAGGTTGTTATGTAATGGAAATCAATAATGGTGTATTAGATGTCAGTGGACCTTTAGCTGATGATTCAAATTTAAGCCCGGATTTTGTTGTAGATATTGGCTGTTTATCTCAATTATATGCTGGATATATGGATATACAAACACTTGTTAGTAAGCACAATCTAGAATCATTATGTGATAGAGAGCATGAAAAACAAGATAAACTTAAATTGTTAAACCAGTTATTTGTGAAAGGAAGTTCCTTTCCGATAGAGTACTTTTAAATAGCTATGTGTTAAAGTGAATTTTAATTTAAGACTCCGGTTTATAGGGGGGAAGTAGTGTGGGGATGAGCGTCAAATTAGTTCGGGATGTACTGCTGGCACATGAAGGGGAGTCTTTTCAGTTGAAGCAAGGGAAAGCTTTCACTTATAAAGTGAAAGGAAATTCGATCGTTCCAGATACTACTAATTACCAAGTACCAATTAAAGATATAATCAAAGGATTGAACCGTGGACAAGTTGAAAGGGTAGCGGATATTAAGGATTTGTGGGGCTCTTCTTATATTTATGCACTAATTAATGATGGAAGGATTCGAAATAATATTAAATGTTAAATTTAACTGATAATAACAGCCGGGTGGGACTTTATCCATCCGGTTTATTTCTGATCAACTGTTCATCCAAAATATGATCAGCAAATAACATCCTGTTATTTGACTTTAATCCTACTGTTTGATCGTTAAGATGTAACATCAACCCTTGTACACAAAATTCGTTTAATTGAAGAGTTCAGCTATCAACAGCGGCATATAACAGAGTCTTATAAAAAATTGATTGACAATTTATTCTATTGTACAATTGTATTAAAGCTTGGAATTTTGATACAGCCATATTGAAAGGAGAGATATGGATGAGTAACATTAATTTTATCAATAATATTAAAAATGACAGCAGTACTGTAATGTTAGAACTGTTACAAGAAGCGCAGGTACAAGATAAAGAAGTTGTGGTGATCGGGTGCAGCACCAGTGAAGTGGTTGGTGAAAAGATAGGTACCGGTTCTAGCTGGGAAGTGGCAGAAGCAATTTATCAGGGGGTTCAAAATTCTGTAGAAAAGTACTATTTGGAATACAATAACAAACTGTTTTTGGCTTTTCAATGTTGTGAACATTTGAATAGGACTCTGTTAATTTCACAAGAATGTCAATCCCTTTACAATTGGGAGCGAGTATCAGTTATTCCTGCTCCTAAAGCTGGAGGTAGTCTTCCGGCAGTTGCTTATGCAAATATGGATAATCCAATCATGGTAGAGCATATTTCTGCTCATGCAGGTCTAGACATTGGTGATACTTTTATTGGGATGCATTTGAAACATGTAGCTGTTCCAATGCGTCCTGAAACTAATTTTTTGGGTGAAGCCAGAATTACTATGGCAAGAACTAGACCTAAATTGATCGGTGGTGAAAGAGCTGTCTACAAATAAAAGTGTTTCCTGTAAATATTTGGGGAGCTAATATTAACCGCAATACAGTGGACAATATTACAAAATCTGGATTTGTTATTCAAACAGAACAAAACTTGTCTTTTGATATTTTGAAGTTTCTAGTAGCAAAAAGGATCCTATTGTTGGATCGTTAAGATGTACTATCAACCCTTGTACACAAAATTCGTTCAATCGAAGAGTTCGGCTATCAATATTCAACTAGAACTGAGTCAAAACTTATCTATTAGATACGGAAAAAACAATAAGTATATATTCTTGAAGAGGTGTTTAAAGTGGCTAATAGATGTCCATGGTGTAAAAATGATCCTCTATTGATACAGTATCACGATAATGAGTGGGGGGTCCCTGTTTTTGATGATAAAACCCAATTTGAATTTATAGTTTTGGAATCATTTCAAAGTGGATTAAATTGGGCTTTAATATTAGGCTCTGTTAAAGTTTATTGTTGATTTGGATAAAAAATATTAAAGCGATAGCAATTAGCTACCGCTTTAAGG
>CAZKUS010000077.1:0-2250 GCA_964556025.1 uncultured Clostridia bacterium
ATTTTCTCCAGTATATATTTCCCTATACCTATAGTTTTTCCCTGCTAAAAAATTTATCTGTGTTAAGGTTAAATGTTGATAGATGAGTATAACAGCCAAAAAATTAGCTGCAGCTTAACAGCCGCAGCTAAAAATTTTTTAAGCCAACCATCTATTGACCATGGATTCTACATCATCCAATGGATAATGTTGTTTAAATATTTTGTAATAATAATATTCTATTTTTGATTTAAAAGTAAAACTGGTTTTTTTCTGAGCATTTCGATACTCTTTATCTGTAACCCTGTCCTTGATCATCTCCTCCATAGCCCCTTCATTTCCAGAACCAATACCAAATTGAACTTTTTTACGCCACAACACATCATCAGGTAACATGCCATCAAAAGCCTGACGTAATATCAGTTTTTCCATACCTTGGGAAGAAATTTTCCAATTACAGGGTAATACCCTGGCAAAGTTTATTACTTCATTATCAAAGAAGGGCATTCTACAGTCTAGTGCATGAGCTTTAGTCATTCTGTCCACCCGCTGTAAACCACCATTGTGAAGTCCTTGCAATAGCTGTTCTAGCTCTCTATTCAACTCTTTATCTGTAGTACATTCTTTTAAATGATGGTATCCCCCAAATAATTCGTCAGCTCCTTCTCCAGACAGCACAGTGTCTATACCAGCGTTTTTTGCTTCCCTAGCCACTAAAAAATTGGCTATAGAACTATTAACCAGCTCTACATCAAAAGATTCCAAGTAATAGATCACTTGTGACAGTACTTTCAACATATCTTCATAGTCATAAGTATACTCTTGATGGTAACTGTTTAGGTATTTTGCTACCTGTCTGGCTTTGAGTACATCTTCACTTCCTTCAATACCAACTGCAAAGGTCTTGATAGGTTCAAGTGCAATTCGATTAAAAGCAGCTGCTATAATAGAGCTATCTACACCACCACTGAGTAAAACCCCTGTTTGTTCCCAGTCGTCCACATTGGCTTTAACTGCATTTATTAATAGTTGATTTAATTCTCGAGATTTTTGATTAAACCTTTCACTTTCTACAGATGCTTCAAACTCAGAATCAAAATCAGGAACTTGTCTGAAAGTTGTAAACCCATTTGAACTAGTATAAAAGGTGCCCGGTGAGAATATCTTAACTTCAGATTCCATGCCTTCTAAAGCTTTCAGTTCAGAAGCAAAAACTAGATCTCCTCTTTGTTCAACGTAATATAGCGGTCTAGCCCCAAAAATGTCTCGAGCTGCAACTAATTCCTTACCATCTGTCAAAATAAAAGCAAAGTCATTACCTAATTCGGTAAAAATTTCTGGCCCTATTTTTTTGTATAATTGAAATAGTTCAGTTCTATCAATTTTTTCCCCTTTATAACTAGGATTGCCGTCCAAAACTAGTACTCCATCGCTTTCGTAATCTCCAACAAACTCTGACTCACTTTCATTTCTTACTTCCCCCAAACTCACATTTGTACAAGAGTAAGTTTCTCGAGTATCAGGTCCTCGATGTTCCAGCTTTCCCAACATACTCTCTAACCTGTCAGAACTTTGAAAAGTACCCTGAACTGCTACAATGCCACTCATAAAATTAATTGCTCACCTCTGTTAACAGTTATTTGATAATTTACTTGATACTATCTTTTATCATAACATATGCAAAATTTAGCTCAAGTTGCCTAATGGACATTGACAGTCAATCAGTCGGTTTCTCTTTATATTAGGTGTAATTTGCAATCTAGTCACCAATTTTACTGGCTGTTTCGTTTGTATGCTCAATCTTTTACATCTATAACTGTCAATTTTATTTTTTAACACAATTTCCAATCTAGGAGCTGTTATATTCTGTTGTTGATAGAGCTTAAACTTAATTAACTAAATTTTGTAGTTCACTAATCAACTCATCACCGTTTTTGCAAAAATATTTAAAATAAGTATGGGAATCTATTTCAGTTAAATAATCAATCAATTCATCATGATACAAAACAGGAATATCAAAATTTTGATCGCGATTAATAAGAAGACAACTATTTCTTGGAAAAACTACTACTCCACGAACTGGTATTTCTGCAAAATTTGAGTCTGTTATTAACCTCCGAAAACAGAACAGATTTCTCTGCATTTGTTTTTGGGGATTTTTCATAGGATTTTTGAGAGCATCAGGTTTATTAAGAGGGGTTTTAAGCCATTTGTCAGCCATATCTTCCATAAAAATTCTACCACTTATATGCTTTGTTTCAATTAAAATAA
>CAZKUS010000077.1:2350-8199 GCA_964556025.1 uncultured Clostridia bacterium
TTTTTATTTAATTTATTTTTGTTACCAGGCTTACAATCGATAATTTTCATTTCTATTCATTCCCCATTTAACTTTAGGTTAGCGCTGTTATATTCTGTTGTTGAGAGCAATAAACACTTCAATTGAACATATTATCAAAACAAGCATTCAGAGTGAAATTGAAGTTTTATTGCTCTTAAAAACCTCTCTTTGAAAATCATTAAAGCAAATTTTAACATTCCCGAAATAAACTCAAAAAACCCAAGTTTTTTTCTATATGCTTTTATTGTTTGCCATAACAAATCTACTAATTTATTTGAACTGCTCGGACTTGTGATTATTGTTCCATCCTGTTTTAGTGCATAACAATTGTATTCATATACCATTTTACATTCATCAAATTTATCACCAAGTTCTGGAAATTCCTCTTTTAATTCAGTCAATATTTTCCCTGGAGTATCTCCCGGTTTAGGGGGGTGGCCGTATATACTACGCAGTAAAATAAGCTTGTAATATAAATCAGAGACGGTTGATAATCTAAATATACCTGTATAAGTGGATGCTCCACCGACTAATGCTATTAAAGCTATTATTGACACTAGGTACCGATTAAAAAGCGTAAATGAAATTGTTTCATCCTGCGATTCATCGAGATCAATTTCCTGTTCTCCATCATCAGGCAGGTCTTGATCTAATCCTTCATCTCCATCTAATAAAGTACCAGAAATTTCATACGGCTGTGTTGGTTCAAATACTACCCATCCATAACCTTGTAAAAATACTTCCACCCAAGCATGAGCGTGATTCTCTTGAGCTATCATCTGCTCCACATGTCGTGCTTCCCCCACATCCACATCGATATAATCATCTTCTTCAGGATAATAAGGAACACGATAACCTTCTACATATCTCGTAGGAACTTCTTGTGCTCTCAATAAAACTGCCATGGCTGAAGCAAAATGAGTGCAATATCCTTCTTGATGTTCAAACAAAAATTGGTCTACAAAATCTTCCTCTTGGTCATGGGCTGGCATATCAACCTGGTAAGCATATTCTTGACCTAAAAAGTCTTCTACCAGTTCCGCTTTTTCACGATTGTCTTCCGCATCGTCAGTTATTTCATCAGAAAGGTCAAAGACCCTTTGAGGTATTCCTTCCGGGAGTTGAATAAAGGGAAACAGGTCAACTATACTCTTTTCTAATTCATCCGAAGTTTCTAAGTCATCTAAATCCCTTTCCGTAACTGCTCTACCTTGGATTCGAAAACCAGCTTGAAAATCATTTTCAGCATAGGAAATATTGCCATAATCATCAATTTCTATCTCTGCTAAGCTTTCCTCATAATCAATAAACTCCTCTTCATCATTTTCCTCGAGTTCTATTTCTTCTGAAGGAAATAATCCGAACAGGTCACTTTCCTCTTGATAATAATCTATAGTGACCTCCAATTCTTCATCATATACATCTACATACTCAAAACCTGTTTGTAAATCTTCTACAGAGTCAGACTGCACCGTATCCCAAGAAGAGCCATCATAATAATCACTTGCTCGACCGCGCAGATACAGACTGACTGGAAAAGATCCCGATTCTAAAGAGATTTCTGCTACAGGATCAGTCGACGCTGTCAAAGCTCCGCCCAGTGGCCCTCCCGGTTGGTATCCGACTTGCCGCTCTGAAATCTCTTGCTCGTCTATATCTTCTAATTCACCATTTTCTCCTTCTACAGCTCCCTCACCATTATCACCTTCCACTCCTCTGAGCTCATGGAGTGAGGGGAAATATCTATCGACAAATTCGTAGCCCGCCTCAAAAGTAACAGGGCCAATTTCATAGGGCAGTAAAGACACAAATAGCATAACCAAAATCCCCATGAATACTACCCCAAACTTATAAAATAATTTTATATAATTACTTTGATTTCCAAGATAGTATAAAGACGACAGCGGGACAGATACACATAGAAACATTAGCAATTCCCGTTCTACCCCTTGATAATGTTGAAACCACAACCAGATGTAGATAGCTAAACCTAGGACTACTGTTCCGAGATTGATCCCTTTATTGTTCACATAGAACTGCTGTATTATTGGTGCTGTAATACCAACAATAATACTGATAAAGAAAGTCAGCATTGCACCCGGAAAGTCGTAAATCCCTTCCCACCTGATTATATCTATCATCAACTGCTCGCCAATAGAAATAGTGCTATCTCTGATAGATTCAAACCTTACAAATAAAACTGCTAAAAAGACAAACACTACAGCAGCGGTTATACCACTTTTTTTAGGGTAATAATACAAGCAAAGTCCTACTAGACCAGCGCCTAAAAGCCACCACCAATTTGGTTCATGACCAAAATAATTAATTACAGAACTTATCATGAAACCATTAACCAATAACAATAAAATATTTTCAAATTGCACTATAGCTCTCATTAGGGAGCCACCTCCTTGACTCCCACAGTTTCCTTGTTAGAGTAAATGGAATAAACAGTCCCAGGTGAATGTGACATAGTAATTTTACCATCATCTGGTGATTCTTCTTGTTGTTCATCTAGAAGTAAAGTGACTTCATGGCCCCGATCTTTCAAAGTTTGTAGATCGAGCTGATACTGATCAGTTAGTTGAGGGGCCATCCAAATAAGATTGTAATCTTTCATCAACCAAGATGTATTGAGAAAATGTTTTAATAGCTCTACTTTTCCACCAGGTTCTAGATAAGTTAACATTTTGCGAGCTAACTGTAACTGTCTTCTTCCACTAGCAGGTGCCAGATACTTTATTTCATGGTCTAAAGTCAAAACACCGGTCTGGATATTTTGTTCAACAAAATATTTGATTAAAGAAAGGGCTTTTTCCAACATTAGATCCTGCTTTTCTGTCGAATTGTAGAATTTTTCCGAAAACTCTATGCAAATCATTACTTTTTTGTCACCAGTGTTTTCCACTCTTTTGATATACAACTCACTTTGCCTAGCAGAAACTTTCCAGTTAATTAGTTTGGGAGGGTCGCCTGAAACAAATGGTCTCAAATCGGGCACTTCTGTATAATCCATAGGAGAAAACATAATATTCTGTTTTCTCATTGTACCTTGAGGTTCACTACCGCCTGTATCAGGGGTTCCAGCAAGACTCAAAATCCTAGGATAAACCAAAATTGATTTTGTTTCTTGAAAATCTCTTTCTAAAGCCAATATACCAAACGGTGAAGACATCCTTACCTTTAAGGGACCAAGGAAAAACTTCCCTCTGCGATAACACTGTACGGATATCCAGCGCTGCCAACCGCTAAGAGGATTTATATCGGAAACCTCTAAGTATTTATCTATCTCTGCATCATCCAAAAACAATTTATAATTATGTGAATCCCAAGACTGTTGTGCTGGAAAAATTAATTGACCGTAAGGGAACGGTAAAAAAGTGTCATTGAACAATCTGATTTTTAGACCGGTATTCCTAGTTCGTTCTACTGTGGAAGAGTCTAATTCCATAAATATATCAAGATTTCGCCCTATATATACCAACCATATAAATGCTAGAATGAGCCAAAAAAAGGCAAACCAAAATAAAACCCAATACACAGGGATACCAGTAAATAAACCAGCAATCAATAACATCCCCGGTATTATTAATACTTTCTTATTCACCATTTCAAAGCGAAGTGATCGCACTACTATCACCTACCCCCTAAGTTACCCGGAACCTTCGTGTAGGCAATCAACTCTTTGAGCAAACCCTCTTTCGTAATACTCTCAAGTAAAGCACTTTGATTCATAACTAATCGATGAGTGAAAACCGGTATAACAATTGATTGTATATCATCCGGCAAAACATAATTTCTACCTGATATCACAGCTAAAGCTTTAGCACATTTCACCAAGTGTAAAGCTCCTCTAGGGCTAATGCCCAAACTCACATGTTGGTGAGACCGGGTGGCATCAGCCAAGTTTGAAACATATTCCAATAAGGAATCTTCTACATGTGTTTGCTGAATCATATTTTGTATCTGTAACAGTTCTTCAGGGGTCATAACTTCTTCTACTAGTTCCAAAGGGTCCTGATTAGTAAATTTATCTAGTAATTGTTTTTCTTCATAACGGGGGGGATAGCCTAAAGACAGTTTGATAGTAAATCTATCCAGTTGAGACTCCGGTAGCGGAAAAGTTCCTTCATATTCTTGGGGATTTTGGGTTGCCAATACAAAAAAGGGGTCTTTTAATTCTCTAGTCACACCATCCACTGTCACCTGCTGCTCTTCCATGGCTTCCAGCAAAGCTGATTGAGTTTTTGGTGAAGTCCTGTTAATTTCATCAGCCAAAAGGATTTGAGTAAACACAGGCCCTCTCTGAAAATCCCATTCACCAGTTTTTTGATTGTAAATAGCCACACCAGTAATATCTGCTGGTAGTAGGTCAGGGGTACATTGAACTCTTCTGAATTGACATCCTATCGCTTTAGCCAAACCTTTCACTAAAGTGGTTTTACCTACTCCTGGAACATCTTCCAGTAAAATGTGACCATTAGCAGCAATACCTATAACCAGCTTCTTAATAGTTTCACCTTTCCCCAAAATAGCTCGAGACAATGTTTCACACAGATTATTGAGCTTATTTTCCGGGTCCATTAACACCGCTCCTTTTAATTTAGGCTGTGTTAAAGTTGAATGTTGATAGCCAAACTCTTCGATTGAACAAATTTTGTGTAGGGTTGAGAGTTTTAGATGTACCAACCCGAAACATTGCATGTGAAATTGAAGAGTTTAGCTATCAACAACAGAATTTAACAGCGCTTTAATTTACTTATCTATAGATTCTCCAAAGTCAAAGGAAAATCCTTTAAAACATCTGCCAAGTTAATGCCGTTAGACCAGCACCAACTAGTATTAATAGGATTATGGGAGCAAAGTGTTTGTACATTTTAACAAATGGAATATCAAAGTACTCCCTGGTCAATATCAAGCACAGATGCATGGGGGACAACAGATATCCCGTCACCCCTCCGGCAAAAAGCAGTCCCATTAATGAAAGATAATCCGCTTCAGGAAACATGGGCCCTAAAATAGGGTAGATGATACCAATACCTGCAATATGATTACCGGTTAAAAACCCGGTTATAAAAGTAGCTATAACAACCAACAATTCCAAAGGCACACCTAAATTCATCAAATTTTCTGTAATCAGGTCAATAGCACTAGAGGCCTCAACAAAGTCTTTAAAAACCATTATCCCTATGATAGCCAGAACCATGTAAAAATTCATTCCGTTGATGACATAAGATGTGCGCCTGTTGATTTCATTTTTAACACCGGTGATTCCGTCACTTATATTTATATAATTCGTAAAAGCTACAACTGTACCGATAAAAATCGCCAGAGGTAGATACATTCCCAGTAACAAAGCCAATAATACCGCGATTAAAATGGGTGCTACACTTCTAATCAAAGCGATAATATCATAACTTAGCGAACCACTGCTTACTACATCATCTTGGCGATAATTTGTCACACCTCTAAACAAATAATAAAAGCTAAAGAAAAAAACTATTATAACGATGGGTAAATTGAATAATATAAAATGATGCATATTGATACTTCCCATCTCAGTAACCATAATTAAACTGGGATACAGCGGGAATATAAAATACCACAAATGTCTGTATACCACATTGGCTGTACACAGTTTTTCCCTTGAAATATTTAAATTTGCTCCGGCTCTTTCTACCATAGGCGCAGAGAGTACAGCACCGCCTGGAACGGTTAACAACCCTATAACTGAGGGGAGTAGTATGATCAGAATTCTGATATCATTGATCAAAACGGTTAGCTTGTTCAACATGGTGTCTAAACTGCCCGTCTGTTTTAATAAATTT